>DATLQE010000438.1:0-6675 GCA_035535335.1 Lapillicoccus sp.
CGACGTGATCGCGGCAACTTCGCTCCACTTGGGCGGGTCAGTCGCGGATCCGGAAGATCCAGGACCGCATCGCCGTGAAGCGCACCACAGTAGAGACGGCGTTGGCCGCCCCGACCACGACCACCGTCGCGAGGGTGGACGCCTGCGGCCACGCCACGGCCAGCAGCTCGAGCGCGAGACTGCTGCAGGCCCAGGTGATGGCGAACACGACGAGCGCTTGGAGGTGCTGGCGGGCCATCAGATCGGTCCCGCGCACCTGGAAGGTCCAGGCCCGGTTGGCGGCGGTGTTGGCGACCGTGGAGACCACCAGGCCGACGAGGTTGGCTACCTGCGCCCCGAGTGCGCCGGTCAGCACCGCCAGCAGCCCCAGGTGGAGGACGGTGCTCCCGAGGCCGATCACGGCGAACCGGGCGACCTGGCCGCGCAGCCGGTGCCTGGTCAGCGCGGCAGTGGGCTCCAACGGCGTCGCGAGCGTGGTGACCGCCATGACCTCAGACCGTCCCCTTGGTCCCGGAACCGGTCGAGGCCGGCTGCGTCAGGTCGTAGAACGTCGTGCCGCCGATGGTCACGGCGGTGAAGTTCTGCTGTACCCAGGCCGAGATCTGCGCCGCGGCGTTGCTGCCCCCGTTCTGACCGCCGAAGCCGCCGCCGGCCAGGAAGTAGTGGATCTTCCTGTCCTGGACGTCAGCCTGGAACCCGGCCAGCGTCGGCGACGGGTCACTGCCGTTGAAGCCGCCGATGGCCATGACGGGGAGCTGGGTGCCGAGCTGGAGCCCGGCGGCGTTCTGGGAGCCGATCGTCGCCGCGACCCAGGTGTACCGCTCCGCGTCGGCCGACAGGGCGGACACGACCGCCGTGCTCGGCGTCGAGGCGTTCAGCAACCCGCCCATGCCGCCGCGGCCGCCCTGGGCGGTGCCACCCGGCGCCTGGCCCTGCGCGGTGCCACCCGGCGCCCCACGCATACCCCCGCCGGGACCGCCCGCCGCACCTGCCGCGGTCGGACCGGCGTCGACGATCGAGCCGGAGTGGCCGGTCGACACGGTCTGGACCGAGTAGGCGGCCGGTCCGAGCAGCGAGGCGAACAGCGCGGCACCCACGATCACGGGAACCGCCCGCCGCTGCACCCGGCTCACCACGAGGAACCCGAACGCCGCTGCCAAGCCGACCGCCAGGACGACGATGCGCAGCCAGGAGTTCCACTCGACACTGCGAGAGAGGAGCACGAAGCCCCACACCGCGGTCGCGGCGGTCGCCACCGCGAGCACGATCGACCCGACCGGCCGCTCGCGGTGCTCCCACGCCTCAGCCGCGCCCATCCCCACGAGGGCGGCAACGGCCGGGGCGAGGGCGACGGTGTAGTACGCGTGGAAGATGCCGGCCATGAGGGAGAACGTCAGGAGTGTGACGACGAGCCAGCCACCCCAGACGAGGTATGCGGCACGCCGGGTGTCCGTGCGCGGTCGCCGTCCGCGGAAGTAGAGGCCCGCGGCGAGCAGGATCAGGGCGGCCGGGATGAGCCAGGAGATCTGGCCGCCGATCTCGGCGTTGAACATCCGGCCGAGGCCGGTGGCGCCCCAGTTGCCGCCGCCTCCGCCGACCGAGCCGGTCTCGTTGCCGGTAATGCGGCCGAAGCCGTTGTACCCGAAGGTCAGCTCGAGGAACGAGTTCGTCTGGGAGCCGCCGATGTACGGCCGCATGCTCTCCGGCAGCAGCTCGACGATCACGACCCACCAGCCGGCCGAGACGACGAGGGCGACCCCGCCGAGGACGACGTGCCAGATCCGCTTGGGCAGCGAGGTCCTCGCTGCGACGAGGTAGGCCAACGCGAAGCCGGGGACCACCAGGAACGCCTGCAGGGTCTTGGTCAGAAAGGCGAAGCCGAGGAAGACGCCGACGAGCATGAACCACCTGGCCGACGTCTTCTCGATCGCCTTCATCGTCGCCCACGCGGCCAGCACCATGAGGAAGGTCAGCAACGCGTCCGGGTTGTTGAACCGGAACATCAGCACCGCGACCGGCGTCAGGGCCAGCACGGCGCCGGCGACGAGGCCGGCTCGGACGCCGAACTGGCGCCTGACGGTCGCATACAGGACGCCGACGCTCGCGACACCCATGACGACCTGCGGGGAGAGGATGGCGAACGAGTTGAGCCCGAAGACCTTGACCGACAGGGCCATCACCCACAGCGACGCGGGCGGCTTGTCGACGGTGATCGAGTTGTCGGCGTCGGAGGAGCCGAAGAAGTAGGCCGCCCCGTTCGACGAACCCGCCTGGGCGGCGGCGGAGTAGAACGAGTTCGCCCATCCGCTGGCGGTGAGGTTGTAGAGGTAGAAGGTGGCCGTCGCGAGGAGGAGGCCGAGCAGGGCGGGTCGGGCCCACGCCGGGTCCGCCAGCGACCCCCGCCAGAGGCACTGCACCGGGCCGGTGCGGCCGACGCGCGGGACGGTGGAGAGGGCCGCGTCTGGAGCGCTGGGGTCCCGCCCGCTGGCGGGCGAGCGTGAGAGGGTCGTCGAGCTCATGCCGACGACGATGCCGAACGCGGCTATGCGGTTCCTGTGACGGTGCCAGCACCTCGCGATGAGGCCGCCGCCGGCACTCCGGCGACGTCGCGCTGGAACTGCAGCGACCGGTCCATCACGCGGTATCCGAGCCGCTCGTTGACGGCGATCATGTGGTCGTTCGACTGGGCGTTGTAGGTGTAGACGGTCTGGAGGGCCGGCTCGGCCTCACGCAACCAGCGCATCATGTCGGCCTTGAGCAGCAGCCCGAGTCGGTGGCCACGGTGCGCGCGGACGACGCTCGTGTCGTGCTGGTCGCCGAGGTGCGGGCGCTCGGCCTCGACCACGACGACGGTGTGCCCGGCGATCTCCCCTGTCCGACGGTGCCGGGCCAGCACGCGATAGAGCCGGTGCCCGCTCGACGCCTGGGCCAGCTCGTAGCTGCGGACTCGGTCGGCGTCGTGGACCTCGTCCTCGATGTCGAGATCGTCCATCGGCGCGTCGTTGATCGCCGAGACCGCGTGGACGTAGGCGTCCATCAATTCGTCCGGCATCGCGCCGACGAGGCGGACCAGCTCGTACTCCCCCGAGTGAGGAGCGGCCTCGGCGAAGGCCGCCTCGACGTTCTCCGCTGACACTTCACCGAAGTGGACCCGCCGGACCATCCCGACCGATCCCAACGCATACCCCCGGCTCTGGGCAAAGCCGCGTGTCGTCGCGGAGTCCGTGCCAAAGGTGAACAGCCGGGTCCGGCCGGCATCGATCGCGACGTGCTCGAGGTAGTCGTAGAAGACGGAGCCGAGGCCGGCCCGGCGCCGCTCTGGGAGCACCCGCGCCCCGACCATTGCGGTATGCCGGTTGTCGCGGCTCGGCATGTCGAGGAACCCGAGGGCAACGAGCGCGCCGTCGGGGTCGTTGCCCAGGAAGAACAGCTCAGGGTGGCCATCCCACCCGTGCGTGGCCATGGTGTGCACGAGCGCCGGCGTGAACCCCGGGTGCCACGGCCGATCGACAGCGTCGGTCGCCGCGTACAGCGCCACCAGGCTCGTCACCGATGCCGGGTCCTCGACTTCGAGGGGTTCGATGCGCAAGGCGGCCATGTCGACCAGGGTGACCCGACCCGGACCACACGGCCAGCGAATTTCCCTCGCCCGTCGCCGCGGAGCGCTCTACTCTGGATGGCGATGACAACCTCGTCCTGACGACGTGCTCGCGTGAATCCTCCGCGAGCGCACCGCGATCTGCCCATCCGCGTCTCGTCTGGACCATGTCAGGAGCTTGCTCATGCTCAGCCGTCTGCTGTGGCGGCCCGCGCGACCCGCGCGGCCCCAGTCCGTCTACTACCTCCTGGGCGGCGGGACGTCCTTCCTCCTCGTCCTCGCCTTCACCCTCAGCCAGGTCTACTACGTCACCGTCGTCGGCCTCAGCCCACTGCAGATGGTCCTCGTCGGAACCGTCCTTGAGGCCACCTGTTTCCTCTTCGAGATCCCGACCGGCATCGTCGCCGACCTCTACAGCCGGCGCCTCTCCGTCGTCATCGGGGTGACCCTCCTCGGGGCGGGGATGCTGCTCCAGGGCCTCGTCCCGACCTTCGCTGCGGTTCTAGTGGCGCAGGTGGTCTGGGGCACCGGGTCGACGTTCCTCTCCGGCGCCGACGAGGCGTGGCTGGCTGACGAGATCGGCGAGGACGCAGTCGCCCCGGTGTTCACCCGCGAGACCCAGCTCAGCTTGGCCCTGACCCTCGTGGCGCCGCTCGCCGCGGGCGGTCTGGGCCTGATCGGCCTCGGCGTCCCGGTGGCGGCCTCGGGGCTCGGGCTACTGATGCTGGCCGTCGTCCTGCTGCTCGTCATGCCCGAGGAGCACTTCCACCGCACGCCACCGGCCGAGCGGGAAACTGTCCGGCACATGGTCCGCCAGGCGCGAGAGGGTGTGCGGGTCGCCCGCCTCCGTCCGGTGGTCCGGACCATCGCCCTCGTCAGCCTGGTCGTCGGACTGGCCAGTGAGGCCTTCGACCGACTGTGGACGGTCCGGGTGCTGGAGAGCTTCCCGTTGCCCGACGTGGCAGGACTGGACGGGGAGGTGGTGTGGTTCACCGCGATCGCGCTGGCCGGCACCTTGGTGTCCCTCGTCGTGTCCCTCGTCGTCAACCGGCTGGCCCCGCGGTTGGTCGGCGCGGAGCACCCGAACTGGGTGCTGGCCACTCTCGTCGGTCTGCAGGTCGTCTTCGTCCTGGCGGTCGCACTCGGTGGCGCGATCTGGCTGGTGCTCGCGGCCCTGTGGGGACGCACCGCGGCTGGGAAGCTCGCTCAGCCGATCCGCTCGGCCTGGCTGAACCGGAACCTGTCCTCTCGCACCCGCGCGACCGTCATCTCGATGACCTCGCAGCTCGATGCCGTCGGTCAGGTCGTCGGTGGGCCGCCGCTCGGCGCGCTGGCCAACCGGACGTCGACCTCGACGGCCCTCGTCGCCAGCGCGCTCGTGCTCACCCCGGCCGTGTTCCTGTATGCGCGGCTGCGGCCCTCGTCCCGGACCTCAGGCCGGCAGGATGACGGTGAACGTGGTGTCGCCGGGAACGCTGTCCAGGGAGACCGACCCGCCGTGGGCCTGAGCGACGGCGGCGACGATGGAGAGGCCGAGGCCGGTGCTTCCGGCGGCCCGGTTCCGTGAGGTGTCGCCACGGGCGAACCGCTGGAACACGTCGGGCTGCAGCTCCTTCGGTACCCCGGGGCCGTTGTCGCGCACCGTGAGGCGGACCTGGTGGGGCTCTCGGACGATGCTGGTGCGGACGACGGTGCCGGGAGCGGTATGCGTTCGAGCGTTGCCGAGCAGGTTCGCCACGATCTGGTGGAGCCTGGCCGGGTCGCCCTGGATCACGACGGGCTCGTCGGGCAGGTCGAGCTGCCACACGTGGTCGGGCGAGGCGGCGTGGGCGTCGCTCACTGCGTTGACGACCATCTCGGTCAGGTCAGCGGTCTCGTGGTCCAACGGCCGGCCCGCGTCGAGGCGGGCGAGCAGCAGCAGGTCGTCGACCAAGGCGGTCATGCGCATGGCCTCCGACTCGACCCGGCCGATGGCGTGGGTGACTCGCGGTGGCACCGGCTCCTGCTCGCGGCGGGTGAGCTCCGCGTACCCCCGGATCGACGCGAGCGGCGTGCGCAGCTCGTGGCTGGCGTCGGCGACGAACTGGCGGACCCGTTCCTCGCTCCTCTGGCGCGCGTTAAGCGCGCCGTCGATGTGGTCGAGCATCTCGTTGAGGGCCGCACCGACCTGGCCGACCTCGGTGCGAGTGTCGGTGTCCTGAGCCGGGACTCGCTCGACGATGTCGACCTTGCCCTCCGACAACGGGAGGTGTGAGACCCGCGTGGCGGTGGCGGCGACGCGGTCCAGCGGGCGGAGGTTTCGGCGGACCAGCCACATCCCGCCGATGGCGACCAACAAGATGCCTCCAACGGACGCGATGCCGACGAGCCAAGCCATCTGGACTACCGTGTGCTGGTTGGTGGAGAGCGGGAGGCCCACGATGACGGTGGAGTTGGTCGGCGGGCTACGTCCGGCAACGACGCGATAGTCGCCGAGGCTTCCGCCGAGCGCGATCGTGGTCGGCTGGCGTCCAAGTCCGGTGTTGAGTTGGCTCAGCTGATCCTCGGTCAGCGTGGTCCGTGCGTTCGTCAGTGTGGTAGCCGAGTTGAACGTCACCGCTCCCGCGTCGTTGATGATGACCAGCATTCCCTCGACCCCCGGAACGCGACCCCGGTTCGAGGACGGCGGCGCTCCAGGTCCTCCGTCGTCGCTCGACGGCCGGGCGAAGTAACCGTCCAGCTGTTGATCTACCTGGCCGGTGAGATAGCGGTTCAATGCGAACACCGAGGCGACGCCAGTCACCAGTGTCAGGGCCGTGAAGAGCAGCACGGTTGACGCGACGAGCTTGCTGCGCAGGGTCCACGTGCTGGGCGTCAACCAGCGAGGGCGGGCTCCTGGAGCCCGCGCCGGGAGAGTCGGCTCGTCGTCGTGGTCCCTTGTCAGAAAAGGGTCGAGCCGCTCAGCTCGCAGGCTTGAGGACATAGCCCACGCCTCGCATGGTGTGGATCATCGGCTCGCGGCCGGCGTCGATCTTCTTGCGCAGGTAGGAGATGTAGAGCTCGACGACGTTGGCCTGGCCGCCGAAGTCGTAGTTCCA
>DATLQE010000439.1:0-8603 GCA_035535335.1 Lapillicoccus sp.
CGAGCCAGAGTGCGGAACTCCGGGTCGTACCGGCGGTTCTGGAACACCGTCAGCGGAACGCCTTGGCGTTGCGCCGCATCCACCGCCTCCAACGCCGACGATGCGTCGACGCCGAGCGGTTTGTCGACGACCACCGGCACGCCGGCCTCGACCACCTCGTGGACCTGGGCGACATGAGCTCCGGTCGGCGACGCGAGGACGACGAGGTCCACACCGCCCGCCGAGAGCAGGGCGGCGAGGTCGGGGACGACGGCGGCGCCCGGCAGGTCCTCGCGGACCTGCGCCGAGCGTTCCGGGTTGGCGGTCACGACCGCGGCGACGTCGAGCCCCGCGGCGGTGAGCAGTGGGGCGTGGAAGGCGCGACCGGCCCCGCCGTACCCGACGAGGCCGACCCGCGGCGCACCGCCGCTGGAGACAGTCATGTCGCCAACGTATCGAGCGACTCGCCTCAGTCCCGCGCGGGTTCAGGGTCGGACTCGACGGGCTCCCGCCGGTCGCCGGTGAGGTCCTCGACGTCAGCGGCCACCGCGTCGTCGTCGTGATGGGTCGCCCGCAGCGTCGCCTCCTCGTGCGCACCGGCCCGACGCAACCCGAACGGCCACCACACGCGGTCGCCGAGGTCGTAGGAGACGGCCGGCACGAGCAGGCTGCGGACGACGAGCGTGTCGAGGAGCACGCCGAAGGCGACGAGGAACGCGATCTGGGCGAGGAAGAGGATCGGCAGCACGGCCAGCGCGGAGAACGTCGAGGCGAGGACGATGCCGGCGCTGGTGATGACGCCGCCGGTGACCGCGAGGCCGACGAGGATGCCCGGCCGGGTACCCCGGATCCGGGACTCCTCGCGTACGCGGGTCATGAGGAAGATCGAGTAGTCGATGCCGAGTGCCACCAGGAAGACGAACGCGTACAACGGCGTGGACGGATCCGACCCCGGGAAGTCGAAGACGTGGTTGAACACCAGAGCGGACACCCCGATCGTCGCCGCGAACGACAGGACGTTCGCGACGACGAGGACGATCGGAGCCACCACCGACCGGAGCAGCAGGAGGAGAACGACGAAGATCACGCCGAGGATGGCCGGGATGATGACCCGCAGATCGCGCTCGCTCGCCTGGCGGACGTCGAGGTTAACGGCGGTGCTCCCGCCGACCAGGACCTCGGTGCCGACCTCGTCGAGCCGGGTACGGATCGTCTCGACGACCCCCTCCGCGTCGACGCTGTCCGCCGGCGCCACGAGGGTCGCCTGGACGAGTACCTGGCCGTCGACGACCTTCGGCGGCTGCCCGGGGACGTTGCCGACCTGAGGGTTCTGGACGCCCTCGATGGTGCCGAGGACCTGCACGACCTGGTCCGCCTTGCCTTGCGGAGCGACGATTTCCACCGGCGAGCCGGAACCGGCCGGGAAGTGCCGCCCGAGAACCTCCTGGCCGGTCACCGAGTCGACCGTGGTGAGGAACAGGTCCGACTGGGTCACGCCCTTGGCCTCGAACGTCGGCACGAACGCGGCGCAGGCGGCCAGCACGACGAAGGTGGCGACCCACGTCCGCCGGGGGTGCGCACCGACCATTCCCGCCACGCGGCCCCAGATGCCGCGACGTCCGATCGAGTCCTCGGCGTGAACGTGGTCGACCCGCGGGATGCCGGGCCAGAAGATCCGCCGGCCGATGAGCAGCAGCACCGCCGGCAGGAAGGTCAGGGAGGCGACGAACGCCCCGGCGATCCCGAACGCGCCGACGGGCCCGAGTCCCCGGGTGTTGCCGAGGTCCGAGAGGCGCAGGCAGAGCAGGCCGAGGATCACCGTGGCCGCGCTGGCGGCGATCGGCTCGACCGCAGCTCGCCAGGCGATCCTCATCGCGGCCCAGGTCGACTCGTGGTCGTGCAGCTCCTCCTTGAACCGCGCGACGAGCAGCAGCGCGTAGTCGGTCGCGGCGCCGACGACGAGGATCGACAGGATGCCCTGGCTTTGGCCGCTGAGGTCGATGGAACCGTTCTTGGCCAGCGGGAAGATGACCAGCGCGGCGACCGACAGCCCGAAGAGCGCGGTGACGAGGACCGCGATCGGCAGGATCGGGCTCCGGTAGACGACGAGGAGGATGACGAACACGACGCCGAGGGCGACGAACAGGAGGATCCCATCTATGCCTTCGAAGGCGGTGATGAAGTCGGCGAAGAACCCGCCCGGACCGGTCACGTGCAGGGCGATGCCCGCCGGTGCGAGCTGGGTGGTGCCGGCCGACCGCAACGCCTCGGCGACCGCATACAGGACCGAGGTGCCGGCGACGGTCTCCTGGGCCTTGTCGGCCAGGAAGGCGACGGGGATGAGGACCGCCTGCTGGTCCTGACTGGGTAGCGCGGCCTGGGGCGGTGCCTCGAGGAACTCGCCGACGGTGCGGGAAGGATCCTCCGCGAAGGTGAGGTTCGGGATCGCGGCGACGTAGGCCTGAACCGCCTGCAGGTCCGCCGGGGTCAGCCCGCTCGGCTTCTCGAGCACGACGAGATAGGGCAGGGTCTGCGTGTCGGTGGTCTTCTGGACGAACTCGTTGACCGCGGTGGACTCGGCCGACGCGGGGAGGAAGTTCGCGTTGTCGTTGGTCTGGACCTCGGAGAGCCGACCGACCAGCGGTCCGCCCACGGCGCCGATGGCGAGCCAGGCCAGAACGGCGAGCAGCGACACCCAGCGCACCCCTCGCCTCATGTGCTCATCATGAGGGGTGCTTCGTCCGGCGTAGCCTCGGGGGATGCAGGTCGTCCACCTCGGGTTTGCTCCGAACTACGTCGACTACCAGCGGGCGTGGGACGTCCAGCGCGAGATCCACGCCAAGGTGGTCGCTGGTGAGGAGCCCGACACGACGCTCCTGCTCGAGCACGCGGCCGTCTACACGGCGGGCAAGCGCACCGAGTCGCACGAGCGCCCGCTCGACGGGACGCCGGTCGTCGACGTCGACCGCGGCGGCAAGATCACCTGGCACGGCCCGGGCCAGATCGTCGGGTACCCGATCGTGCGGCTGCCGGAGCCCATCGACGTCGTGGCCCACGTGCGACGGCTGGAGGACATGATGATCCGGGTCTGCGCCGACTTCGGCGTCGCTGCCACCCGGGTGGACGGCGCGAGCGGCACCTGGGTACTCGGTGAGCCGGGACAGCCCGACCGGAAGATCGGTGCCATCGGGATCCGGGTCAGCCAGAGCGTGACCATGCACGGGTTCGCGTTCAACTGCGACAACGACCTCGGCTGGGCGGACGTCATCATCCCGTGCGGCATCGTCGGGGCCGGCGTGACGTCGCTCTCGAAGGAGCTGGGTCGTGACGTGACGGTCCATGAGGTGCTGCCGCACGTCGAGAAGCACCTGGTGGACGTCCTCGGCTGAAGGTGTACCATTTGGTACATGACACTGCGCGCGACCGCTGACATCGCCGCATCCCCCGAGACGGTCTTCGACCGCATCTCCGACGTGCGCCGCTGGCCGGACTGGTTGACAACCATCACGTCGGTGACGCCCCTGGACCCTGGTGGCCCCGACGCAGTCGGAGCCCGCTACGCCGTGGTCCAGCCAGGGCTGCCCAAGGCCACCTGGGAGATCACCGACTGGCAACCGGGGCGCAGCTTCACCTGGGAGTCGTCGGGTCCCGGTCTGCAGGCGACAGCCACCCACGTGGTCCAGCCGCAGCCGACCGGCACCCGGGCCTCGCTCGGCATCGAGTGGAACGGTCCCCTGGCGTTCCTGGCACGGGCCCTGTGGGGACGGCGCGGGCAGCGGTACGTCGAGACCGAAGCGGCCCTCCTCAAGGAGCGGTGCGAGGCGGCGTGAGCGCCGCCCGCGACGAGCTGCTCGCTCGTTGCGTCGCCTGGTTCGCAGAGCACGGGGTCGGCGACACCAGTCTCCGGACGCTGGCCGCCAACGTCGGCACGAGCCACCGGATGCTGCTCTACCACTTCGGGTCGCGGGAGGGCCTCCTCGCCGCTGTCGTCGGGTCGGTCGAGCAGGCCGAACGCGACCTGCTGCAGCGCCAGTTGCGTGACGCCGACGACCCGTATGCCGCGGGGCTGGCGTTCTGGGCCCACGTCGCCGACGCCGCGGCCACCTTCGCGCCGCTCTACTTCGAGCTGGCCGGTCACGCGATGCAGGGCCAGCCGTGGGCGGGCGGCCTGCGGGCGTGGCTCACGTCCGGGTGGGCCGAGGCGCTGACCGACCTCTGGATGCGTCTGGGTCGTCCCGCTGACGAGGCCGCCGAGCTGGCCCGCGTCAACCTGGCCGTGGTGCGCGGCCTGCTCTTCGACCTCGCCCTGACCGGTGACCGCGCCGCCGCGGACGAGGGTATGCGGGTGCTCGCTGCCGGCCTCGGCCTACCCTCGGCCTCCCCTCCGCCCCCCTCGACGCACCCTCTGGTCGCCGACCGCTGATCGTGGACGTTCTCCGCCGTCCCAGCGACGGAGACCGTCCACGATCTCGCTCGACCGGGCCACGACGAGACCGCGACCACCGCTGACGTAGCCTGGGATCCGCATTCGACATGAACCTGGAGGCAGCACCCGTGACCATCGCTCCGGAGGGCCGGCGCCTGCTGCGCGTGGAGGCGCGCAACGCCCAGACCCCGATCGAGCGCAAGCCGTCGTGGATCCGCACCACCGCGAAGATGGGCCCGGAGTACACCCAGCTCCACGCGATGGTGAAGGCCGAAGGGTTGCACACGGTCTGCCAGGAAGCCGGCTGCCCCAACATCTTCGAGTGCTGGGAGGACCGCGAGGCGACCTTCCTCATCGGCGGCGAGCAGTGCACCCGGCGCTGTGACTTCTGCCAGATCGACACCGGCCGGCCGGCCCCGCTCGACCGCGACGAGCCCCGCCGCGTCGCCGAGAGCGTCCGCCAGATGGGCCTGCGCTACTCCACGATCACCGGGGTGGCCCGCGACGACCTCGTCGACGGCGGTGCCTGGCTCTACGCCGAGACCATCCGCCAGGTGCACGCTCTCAACGCCGGCACCGGTGTCGAGATCCTCGTCCCCGACTTCAACGCGATCCCCGAGCTCGTCGGCCAGGTCATCGGGGCCCGTCCCGAGGTGTGGGCGCACAACGTGGAGACCGTCCCGCGCATCTTCAAGCGGATCCGCCCGGCGTTCCGCTACGACCGGTCGCTCGAGGTCATCACCATGGGCCGGGATGCCGGCCTGGTGACGAAGTCCAACCTCATCCTCGGCATGGGCGAGGAGGACCACGAGATCGAGCATGCCCTCGGAGACCTGCACGAGGCCGGCACCGACATCGTCACCATCACGCAGTACCTCCGTCCGACCCCGCGGCACCACCCCGTCGACAGGTGGGTGAAGCCGGAGGAGTTCGTCTACTGGTCCGAGGTGGCCGACGACCTCGGCTTCAAGGGCGTCATGGCCGGACCACTGGTCCGCTCGTCCTACCGAGCCGGCCGGCTCTGGGCCACCGCCATGAACCGCTGGGGGCGCGCGATCCCCGAGCACCTCGCGCACCTCGCCGCCGCGGCCGACTCCCCCGCCCGCCAGGAAGCCGCAGCGTTGGTCGCCCGCACCACTGCCGCCGTATCCTGACCGGTATGGCCAAGCAACCGGCGACGAAGCCCCCCAAGAAGCCCGGCCGGTTAGCCCAGATCAAGCAGGTCTTTGTCGCGGCCAAGGCCGTCGATCCCGCCATCGGCTGGTGGATGGCGCTCGCCGCGCTCGCCGTCCTCGTCGTGGCCGCGGTCGCCGGCATCCTCCTCAACGCCCTGGTCTACGCCCTCATCCTGGGCCTCCCGCTCGCCTTCCTCGCGGCGACGATCGTCCTGAGCAGACGGGCCGAGCGCGCGGCATACAAGCAGATCGAGGGTCAGCCCGGTGCGGTCGGTGCCGCGCTCCGGTCGGTCCGCCGCGGCTGGTTCATCGAGGAGCAGCCGGTCGCCGCCGACGCCCAGCGGGCCACCGACCTCTCCTCGGCGGCGCTGGTCTACCGCGCGGTCGGCCGCCCCGGCATCGTCCTCATCGGCGAGGGTCCCTCGGGCCGGGCCCAGAAGCTGCTGGCGGCCGAGCGTCGCAAGGTCGAGCGCGTCGCCTCCGGCGTCCCGGTCACCCTGCTGCGCGTCGGGGAGAGCGGTGGCGAGGACGAGGTCAGCATCCGCAAGCTGGCCAATCGGGTGCAGCGGATGAAACCGGTGCTCACCAAGGACGAGGTGTCCGTCGTGAACAAGCGGCTGAAGTCGATCGGCGGAGTCCGGCCGCCGCTGCCCAAGGGCGTCGACCCGACCAAGGTCCGGATGGACCGGAAGGCGATGCGCGGGCGGTAAACCCGCTGGATGCCGACCGGACCCGCCGCATACGATCCGGCCATGCCGAGCCCGTCCACCATCACCGCCTTCACCGTCACGGCGGTGCTGTTCGTCCTCTTCCCTGGACCGGCGATGCTCTTCCTCGTCGCTCGCGGTGTCGCCGGCGGGCCCAGGGTCGGGGCGCTCTCGGCGCTCGGGGTCGAGACCGCCAACGCGGTCTACGTCGTGGCGACGGCGCTCGGCCTCACGGCGATCCTCGCCGCGTCGACGGTCGCGTTCACGGCGGTCCGGTATGCGGGCGCGGCCTACCTCGTGTACCTCGGGATCCGCACGCTGCGCGACCGCAACGACCCCGAGCCGCCGGCTGTGGCGCGCGGGTCACTGACGGCCTGGACGAGCTGGCGGCAGGGCTTCCTCGTCGGCATCGGCAACCCGAAGGCGGTGCTCTTCTTCCTCGCGTTCTTCCCGCAGTTCGTCCACTCGGACGCCGGCCCGGCCTGGTCGCAGGTGCTGATCCTCGGTGCCGTGATCATCGCCATCGGGACGGTCCTCGACGTGTCCTACGGAGTCTTCGGCGGGCTGGTCCGCTCGCGGCTGGCGGGCAGCGTCCGCGGCATCCGACGGGGCCGGGTCGCAGTCGGCCTCACGTACATCGGCCTCGGCGGGCTCACGGCCGCGACGGGTCAGCGAGCGGCCTAGCACGTTCTAGGTCGGCGCGCGGGCGGCCGCGAGCTCGTCCTGGACCATGTCGACGAACCGGTCCAGGCGTTCGGGGACGCCGCGGAAGAACAGGTCGGGCTCGATCACCTCGAGCTCGATGAGGACCGGCGCGTCCTGCCAGTCGACGAGGTCGACACGGGCGTAGCTGAGCCGTCCGGGAGCCGCCTCCATCGCCGAGAGGGCGACCCGCAGGTCCGCGGAGTCCGGCTCATGGTCTACCTCCGCGCCTCCCAGGTGCCGTTGCGACCGGTAGTCCCCCGTCTTGGGCACCTTGCGCACGGCGTGCGAGAAGCGGCCGCCGAGGAAGACCAAGGACCGCTCCCCGTCGATGATCGCCGGCACGAACGGCTGGACGACGATGTCGCCGTGGTCGGTGAGCCGCTCGGCGACCCGACTCAGCGCCGGGTCGTCCCGCTGCCCGCGCCAGGCGTGCCGGGCCCCGCCGTCCACGGCGGGCTTGACGACGATCTCCTGCCACGGCACCTCGCGGATCTGGTCCGCGACGTCCGTCGACGGGCCGGGCACCATCAGGGTCGGGACCGTCGGCACCCCCTTGGCGGTGAACTCGGCGAGGTAGCCCTTGTGCGAGTTCCAGCGCAGCACGTCGGCGGGGTTGACCAGAGCCGTCTGCCGCTCGACCCGGGCAGCCCAGGCAAGGAACTCGGTCACCCGGTCGAAGTAGTCCCAGGGAGTGCGCACGACGACCAGCTCGTATGCGCCCCAGTCCCGGTCCTCGTCCCACGACACCACATCGGTGGAGACGCCCACCCCGCGAAGCGCGGACGCCGCATCGTGCACCTCGGGCTCGAGGTACCGCTCGTCGGCGCACGTCACCAGCGCCACCTCGGCGGCGCGCGGGTCGCTTGCGGTCAACGGCGCGTCACAGTCGGACGAGCACGGTCTGGGCGGCCTTGTCGTGCAGACCGCGCTGGTCGCGGTCCCAGATCAGCGCCGGGACGGCCAGGCACAGCAGGAAAGTCCGCAGCAGCACCTGGACCACCGTCGCGCGCCCACCGGCCAGCGACACCAGGCGCAGACCCAGCAGCCGCTGCCCGAAGGTCGACCCGAGCGTCGACAGCAGCACCACGTTCTCGATCGCGAAGACCAGCAGCGGCCACCACGATCCCGACCGGCCCTGCCCGAACCCGACCCCGGTGAACGCATACGCGATGAGCTGGCAGAGCGTCCAGTCGACGAGGATCGCGACCAGCCGGCGACCGAACCGGCCGACCGAGCCGGGGCCGGCCTCTGGCATACCGAGTCGGCGTCCGGGATAGTCGGTCTCGGCGCCGGGCCGCTGGGCGTTCGGGCCCTCCAACCAGGAGGCGACGTCCTTGCGGTCCACCACGTGGGCGCCTCCTGCCGTTGCTGTAACTCGTGCGAAACATTGAGGTCACGGGCGAGAAATGCCCTCCCCTTAGTGTCTCACCCGGACAGCACGAGCGGTCGGGAGCCCAAGCCCCCACCCGGCCGCGCTCGCAGGCCCTCACTACAGGAGGTTGGATGTTCAGCAAGCCCGAGGAAGTCCTCGAGTTCATCGACAAGGAGGACGTGCAGTTCGTCGACATCAGGTTCTGTGACCTGCCCGGCGTGATGCAGCACTTCAACGTC
>DATLQE010000440.1:0-2303 GCA_035535335.1 Lapillicoccus sp.
GCCGTGTCGAACCCGGCGTGCACGGTCGGGACGTTGCAAGGGCCGACGCGACGCACCTTCAGCTCCAGCTCGTGACCGGCCTCCATGAGCGCAACCCATCGCATGCCGTCGGCCCAGCTCGCCTCCGGTCCCGCCACGTAGGTGACCGACTGGTGGCCGAGCTCGGCGAGGTGCTCGACGGCTCGACGCATACCCCTCGCGTTGTCGGTGATGACGCAGGGGACCTCGGGTACGCGCCGGTTGAGCATGACCATCGGCTTCTGCTTGGCCAGCATCCGGATCGCGCTGTCCGACATCCGGGAGCTGGCCAGGAGGACACCGTCGACCGCGGTGAGCTCGCGTTCGGTCCAGTCGCGCTCGAGCTGGGCGTCCTCCTGGGTGTGGGAGAGCAGGATCGTGTAGCCGGACTCCCCCGCCGCCGCGTGGGCACCGCGGATGATCTCGGAGTAGAACGGGTTGGTGATGTCGGTGACGACGACGGCGAGGCTGCGGGTGCGCTGTCCGGTGAGTCCCGGCAGGACCTCGGTGCGGTACCCGACGTCTCGTGCCGCGGCGAAGATCCTCTTCGCCGTGCGCGCGTTGACCCGTCCTGGGCGGGAGAAGGCCCGGGAGACCGTAGACGGGGCTACTCCGGCCGCCTTCGCGACGTCGTAGATCGACGGGCCGCGCTGCACTCTCTGCACGCTAGGTGCGGGCCCGACGCCTTGGCAACGCCGGTACCGACTCGCTTCGGTCACGACTCGGGTCGACGCGAGGCTACTCGCAACCGATTTCGTCGTCGTCGCTGTCGAGGCCGAGACGTCCGTGCCGACGACCTGGACCGGACCTCGGACGTAGTCGGGCCCGTTACCGCTTCCCCCGGCGCAGTCGACGTCGCTGGCGATCGGGACGCACGCGCCGCTGTAGTTCGGGTCGCACTGCGCAGTGCTGGCGGCGGTCGTCGGTGCCGGCTTCGGCGTCGATGTCGGCGTCGGCACCTTGGTGCCGACTGCGGTCACCGCGGTGACCGGCGCCCGAGTGACCTGCTCACTGGAGAGGGTGCGGCTGACCTCGACGCCGTTCCTGGTGCGGACCTGCCACGTCAACGTCTTGCTGCCGTCCCGGCCCGCCGTGCGAACCACCGTCTTGCCCTTCGCGAGCGCTCCGTCGTCGACGCTCTGGGTGGTGAACGGGACGGCCACGACCTCGGTGACGGTGGTGGTGACCTCGGCCGCGGCCTCTGCCGTCGGCGTCAGCGTGGACGTCGTCGTGGCCGACGGGCTCGGAGTGGTCGGGTTCGGGTTGGCCGTCGGGCTGGCCGTCGCGGTCGCCACCGAGGCCTGAGCCGATGGAGCGGCACCCGGTGAGGCCTGCCCAACCGAACCGAACATGAGGGCCAGCGCGAGGGCCCCGATCCCCGCGGTCGCCGTCACGACGGTGAACTCTCGAGCGCCGGCCTTGCCGATCCGCCGCCGGGTCACTCGACCCGCATACCGTCCCGTCACGTTGCCCCTCTGGCCATGCGAAGCGTCTGGGCGACCGGTCCGCCCTGCTACGGACCGGTCTGGCGAGTGAGCCTGCCGCGCGAGGCCTCGAGGCGTGGAGCAAACCCGGGCATTCGGCACCAAACCAGCCGAACGGCCACCGGTTCAGAGTCGGATGGCCCATCGACCCGACGGAGTGGGGTCTGCCCCACCCAAGCGTCCGCCCTCGGGCGCACCACGTCGTCCGCGAGGGGGCCGGCCGGCGGACGCCGGCGCAGGCCCTCCGCCAGCAGGCTGGCACCAGCCACGACGACCGGCTCCGAGAACAGGAGAACCACCCCATGAAACGCCCACTGATCCGCACCACCGTCGTCGCCGCAACCCTCGCCCTCGGTGGCCTGGCGCTCACCGCCACGGCCGCTGGCGCCAGCCAGACCAGCGCGACCACGACCGCGACCACGGCGGCCACGACCGACGACATGTCCGCACAGTCCGTCATCGGCTACTACGACGTCGTCAACGCCACGAGCCAGGACCTCACCGTCGTCGCCGTGCACCACGACGACTTCCAGGGCCGGTCGAGGGCACCGTCATCGCGCCGGGCAGAAGCTCCACTTCGGCGTCGTCACGTACGTCTTCCAGCGGGACGAGGGCATCGTCGACCTGCAGATCGGCAACACCGACGAGTACCTCCGCGTGACCGACGAGCCGGCCTTCGCCGACGGGGTGCGCCAGTCCCACTTCCTCAACGACACCGGGACCTACCAGCTGGGCGTGAGCGGCACGTGGCGCGACATCCTCACCGTGACCGGGCGAGCCCAGACCACGCGGACGGTCGAC
>DATLQE010000441.1:0-3398 GCA_035535335.1 Lapillicoccus sp.
TCGTCAGGCTGCTCGCGCCGAGCTCGGTCAACTGCTTGCGAGCTGTCACACCGAGCAGGAGCTCAGCGACGCCATGGATCGAGTCCATCTGGACTACCACCCTCCCGGCGAAGGGTTCACCTATCGCGGGTGGCTCGAGAAGGTCGAGCAGTACCTCCGCGACCACGAGACCTAAAGTGCTCCGACTGGAAGCCTCGCCCCACTCTGATGGGGTCGCTCTTCCACCTGGCGTCTCGAGAACGGCGGGATCCTCCCGCTATCCGGTCGAGGCCACCGCCTCGGGTTCCCGGTCGGGCCGCTCGGTGCGCGACGCCCGCAGCCAGACGACGAACCCGTAGATGACGAAGACCGCGTAGAACGCATACAGGACCGCCGTCGGGATGTACCCGGAGTGGATCAGCAGCGGCACGCCGACGACATCGACCGCAATCCACGCCAGCCAGAACTCATTCCAGCCGCGGGCCATCGCGTAGGTCGCGATCATCGAGCCGACGAAGATCCAGGCGTCGCACCAGAAGTACCAGCGCGGGGCCGGCCAGCTGGCACCGATGGTGGCGAACACCTGCTGGACGACGAGGACGCCGACCAGCCAGAAGGCGCCAAGGCCTAGACGCTCGCGAGGTGTCGCCCAGCGGGGCGTCACCGCCGGCTGGTCGGCCCCGTGGTCGTTGAGCTTGCGGACCTGGTTCCACCGCCACCAGCCGTAGACGCTGACGATGATGAAGAAGATCTGACGACCCGACTGGCCAAAGAGGGGGGCGCGCCCGTCGGCCTGATCGAACGTCACCGTGATGTAGACGAAGAAGAGCAGGACGTTCCCGATGATGCCGACCGGCCAGGCCCAGACCCGGCGGACCAGTCCACCGATGGCCGAGCCGAGGCCGAAGAGGACGCCGATGAGCTCGAGCCAGTGCAGTTCGTAGCCGGCGACGGGGATGCTGGCCTCGTAGAGCCACCGCAGCAGGTCCATGGGTGTCGTGTCCTTCCCTTGTGCTCCAACCCTGGGGGCGAGCTCCGGGACGACGAGCGGCACGACGGCCGTCGAGACCGGCGGCCTCCAACGGAAGCTCTGCCGATCTCCTACGTGCTGCCTACCATCCGGACTTTCACCGTCGGTCCCGGAGTTTCACCAGGTCCACCGGCCGCTGGCTGCGGTCGGGTCGCGGACTGTCACCGCCGGTTCGGAGTTACACCGACCCCGGAGCACGTCTGGACGAAGTATCGCACGCCGGCGTGGGAGGTTCGCGGGTGATCTCGGACACCCACCGCGGGTCAGCCGGCGCTGCTCATCACCGCGGAGCTGGCGATCTTCAGGACGCCACCCTCGTTGACCAGACCGAAGGTGGTTCGCTCCCGGACCACCGTGCCGTCCAGCCGGGTGTACGTGATCAGCGCCGTTGCCGTCGACGGCGACGAGCCGCTTACCTGCGTGGCGCTCACCGCCGAGAAGCCGCCCCAGAACCGGTCGTATGCGGCGCGGCCGCCGGCGTGCCGGGTCTGGTAGTCGGCGGTCATGAGTGGCCAGGCCTGGTCGAGGTTGCGGGGCACGAGGGTGTAGTAGCTGCTGATGGCGGCCGCGAGCTGCTGCCCTGTGGGCGGCTGGCTCACCGCAACCGGGGTGGGGAGGGCGCTCGGCGGACGGGGCGGAGCGCTGACCGAGGGGGCTACGGAAGCGCCCGCCGGCGTCGACGCGCTCGGCGCAGCGGGTGAGGGCGCCGCCTCCTCGGTCACCGCGGCCGTCCCCGTCGGCGTCTCCGCCGCCGTCGACGCCGCCGTCGAGGCCGCCGCGGGCGCTTCCGTGGACGCTGCCGAGGTCGAGGAGCTCGAGGATTGCGGCCCCGCGGCGGGGTCGCTCGTTCCGGGCCGGAGCAACACCACGACCGCGACGACCAGTGCAGCGGCCACGAGGAGCGCGGCCGCGGCCAGCGTGCGCCGGCGGCGCGACGGAGAGCCGTCTTGTGTGCCCGGGGTCCCGAGGACGAGCTCGTCGGCCCCTTCGCCGCTCGCTGGCCTGGTCACTGCGGCCTCGGCCACCGGCATCCGCTCGGACACCGGCATCCGCTCGGCCGCCTGGAACCGGTAGAGGTCGTCGGCCACCTGGGCCATCGTGGGCCGGTCCTGCGGGTCGGCCGCGAGCATCTCGGTCAGCAGCGGAGTGAGCCCTCCGGAGTGCTCCGGCGGCATGATCCGCCCGGACGCGACCCGATGCAGCAGCCCGATGGGGTTCTGTTGGTCACCGAACGGTGGCCGCCCCTCGAGCGCCGCGTACAGCGTCGAGCCGAGCGAGAAGACGTCCGACGCATACGAGGACTCCTCGCCCCGGGCAACCTCTGGGGCAAGGTATGCGGGAGTTCCGGTGAGCATTCCCTCCGACGTCAGCGTGGTCTCACCGAACGCGTGCGCGATGCCGAAGTCGCTGATCCGTGCCATGCCGCCGTCGGCGACCAGGATGTTCGCCGGCTTGACGTCGCGGTGGACGATCCCTACGGCGTGCGCGGCGGCCAGGGCGGACGCCACCTGGGCACCGACGGTCGCCGCCTCGTGCTCGTGCAGGGTCGTGAGCTCCCCGAGTATCTCGGCCAGCGTCTGCGACGGGACGAACTCCATGACCAGGCACGGCCGGCCTTCGTACTCCACCACGTCGTAGATCGAGATGGCGTGGCGGTGCTGCAGGCGCGCGACGACGCGAGCCTCTCGCATCGCCCGCTCGGTCAGCTGCTCCGCCTCCGCGCTGGGAAGCCGATCCTGGGCGTGGAAGATCTTGAGGGCCACCGGCCGGCGGAGCCGCTCGTCCCAGCCCTCCCAGACCGCACCCATACCGCCGCGACCGACGAGTCGCACGAACCGGTACCGGTCGCCGACGAGACCGTTCGGCGCTTCCACTCAGCACTCCTGGCGGTCGGAAAGGGCAAGCAGGAAAACACACCCCGAGGCTCTTCACATGCCCCGATCGGCCGCCGGGCACACCTGCCGCCGCCGAACGATTTCAGTGGTGGGCGTTGACCAGCGCTCTCAGCTCGGCGATGGCGCCGGGGACGTCGTCCTTGCCGTAGACCGCCGAGCCCGCGACGAAGACGTCCGCGCCGGCCTCCGCGCACTGCTCGATGGTGGCGGAGCTGACTCCGCCGTCGACCTGGATCCACACCTCGCCGCCGAACCGCCGGACCGACTCACGCACCGCGCGGACCTTGGGCATCTGGTCGGCCATGAACGACTGCCCGCCGAATCCGGGCTCGACCGTCATGACCAGCACCATGTCGAGGTCGGGCAGTAGGTCCTCGTACGGTTCCCACGGTGTCTTGGGTTTGAGGGCCAGCCCGGCCCTCGCCCCCAGGTCACGCAGCGTTCGCGCCAGCCCGCGTGGATCGGCCGCCGCCTCGACGTGGAAGGTCACCGAC
>DATLQE010000442.1:0-2302 GCA_035535335.1 Lapillicoccus sp.
GGGGCCGCGTCCAGGGTCGGGACCGGGGGCATGGCGACCAAGCTCGAGGCGGCCGGCATCGCGACGGCGGCCGGCGTGACGACCTTGCTCACGTCTGCGGACCGCGCTCGTGAGGGCCTCGCCGGGCAGGATGTCGGCACGCTGTTCACGCCGACCGGTTCCCGGCGGGCTTCCCGCCTGCTCTGGCTCGCACACGCGACCGAGCCGCGCGGCCGGGTCCTCCTCGACGGCGGCGCCGTCAAGGCGGTCGTCGATCGACGAAAGTCGTTGCTGCCAGCCGGAATTACTGCGGTCGAGGGCCGGTTCGACGAGGGCGACCCCGTCGACGTCTGCTCTGCGGAGGGCCATCCGGTGGCGCGCGGCCTGGTGAACTACTCGTCCGACGAGCTCCCCGCGATGCTCGGCCGGTCGACGCACGAGCTGGCTCGGGAGCTGGGGCCGCAGTACGAGCGCGAGGTCATCCACCGCGACGACATGGTCCTGCTGGGACCGTGATGTCCGCCGCGCCGTACCCTGGAGACATGGCCGCCGAGACGATCGACCCTGCTGCCGTCGAGCAGGTCACGGGGCTCGCCGAGGGTGCCCGTCGCGCCGCCCGGCAGCTGGCCCTGCTGCCGCGGACGGCCAAGGACGAGGCACTGCAGGCGATCGCCGACGCGCTGGTCGACGCCACGGACGAGATCGTGGTAGCCAACGCCGAAGACCTCCAGCGCGGGCGGGACAGTGGCCTGTCCGACGGGCTCCTCGACCGCCTGACCCTCGACGAGCGCCGCATCGCCGCGATCGCCCAGGCGGTCCGCGAGATCGCCGCGCTGCCCGACCCGGTCGGCGAGGTCGTCCGCGGGTCCACCTTGGCCAACGGCCTCCAGATCCGCCAGATGCGCGTGCCCATGGGCGTCGTCGGGATGATCTACGAGGCGCGCCCCAACGTCACGGTCGACGCCGCGAACCTGGCCCTCAAGAGCGGCAACGCCGTCATCCTTCGCGGCGGGTCGGCCGCGGCGTCCAGCAACCGAGCACTGGTCGGGGTCATGCGCAAAGCCCTTGCGGCGCAGGACATCGACGCGAACTCGGTATGCCTGCTCGACGGCGGCGGGCACGACGCCGCCCGGGCGCTGATGACCGCCCGCGGGCTCGTCGACCTCGTCATCCCCCGGGGCGGTGCGAAGCTCATCCAGACCGTCGTTACCGAGTCGACGGTGCCGGTCATCGAGACGGGGATCGGGGTCAACCACGTCTACGTCGACGCGGGCGCCAATCTCGACCTGGCCGAGAGCATCGTCGTCAACGCCAAGGCCCAGCGGCCCAGCGTCTGCAACGCCGCGGAGACCCTGCTCGTCCACGAGGCCGTCGCCGACGCGTTCCTGCCCAAGGTGCTGGCGGCCCTCGGAGCGGCGGGCGTCGTCGTCCACGCCGGTCCCGAGCTCGAGGAGCAGGCGGAGGCGGCCGGCGCCGCATACGCGCTCTCCTCCGACGAGGACTTCCGCACCGAGTGGTACTCGCTCGACATGAGCGTGCGAACCGTCCCCGACCTCGACGCGGCGCTGGACCACATCCGCCGGTTCGGCACGCAGCACACCGAGGTCATCGTCACCGAGGACCGGGCGGCGGCACGGCGGTTCACGTCCGAGGTCGACGCGGCGGTGGTTATGGTCAACGCCTCGAGCCGGTTCACCGACGGCGGCGAGTTCGGCTTCGGGGCAGAGATCGGGATCTCGACGCAGAAGCTGCATGCTCGCGGCCCGATGGCGCTTCCCGAGCTGACGACGACGAAGTGGGTCGTGGAGGGCGACGGCCAGATCCGCACCTGAGTCACACCCCACGAAGTTCTCCGCTCCGATACTTCGCGGGGACCCCGACGACGCCGGCCGGACGGATTCGTTGAGCCGGCGGCCCCGCTGGCATGATGACCGACCGTGGAGAGCACCGAGGTCCGGAAGCTGGCCGCCCTCGAGGACACCCACTGGTGGTACCGAGAGCGCCGTCACCTGCTGGCCAAGGCGCTCGCCGGCGTCACCCCCGGACGGGCCCTCGACATCGGCGCGGCCGGCGGCGGCAACACGCGGGTGCTGCGCGACCTGGGCTGGACCCCGGTGGCCATGGAGTACGGACCGGACGGAGCGGAGGTCGCCCACGAGCGCGGGCTCGCGGCGGTCCGGGCCGATGCTCGCCAGCTGCCGTTGGCCGACGCGTCGCTGAGCCTCGTCGTCGCCTTCGACATCCTCGAGCACATCGAGGAGGACGACCTCGCGGTCGCCGAGATCCGTCGCGTGCTCCGGCCCGACGGAACGCTGCTGATCGC
>DATLQE010000443.1:0-2017 GCA_035535335.1 Lapillicoccus sp.
GCCGCCGAGGACCGCCACCCAGCTGCGTCCGGCCCGCGCCAGCGCCGCCGCGAACGGACTCGTCGGCGCGGCCGAGAGGAGGGCGGCCGCGTGCGGCGCCATCGCGTGCGGCCGGTTGGTGAGGATGGCCGCCTGGATGCCGTACCAGTGGAACGCTGGTCCCCACAGGGGTGGGTTACCCAGCCGGTCGAGCAGCTCGAGCGCCTGGTTCCAGACCGGAGCAGCCAGCTCGGGCTCGTGCATCCGGGCCGCGGCCAGCCCCATCTCACCGAGCGGCAGCAGGCTGTAGAGGTCGACCGGGTGGCCGACCAGCACTCCCCGGGCGTCGACCCACAGCCGGGCGAGCCCGCGCACGTCGTCCTGGCGGCGGGCCAACCCCACCCGCAGTCCCCAGATCCACGGCTGCTCGCGCCCGGAGTGCGGGTCGATAGCCTCGAGGAACGCGTGCGCGGCCGCATACTGTCCCGCTTGCATGCTGGTCCACGCCCGGAGCGCCGCGTACCGGGAGGCGCCGGCTGGGTCGTCGGACCCGGCATGCCGCGCGAGGACCGACTCGGCCATGGCCAGATCCCCGGTGTGCAGGGCCATGAGGGCTGCGAGGGTCTCCGGCCGGTCGGGCATCAGCTCGGGCCGAGGGGTGCCGGAGGTGAAGACGCGCTGCACCAAGGCCGACATCGCGGCCGGCGGGTCGTCCCCCAACGAGCCCCGGACCGCGGTGGCCAGCGCACGCATGGGCGACCCGGTCAGACCGGGTGCCCGGTCGCCACCGGATTCAAGCTGCTGGCCGGCGACGGTGGTGTCGCCGGCTCCGTAGAGCACGTATGCGGCGACCGCCGCCGCCTCCGGGTCGTCGCGGAGGACGGCAGTCTGAGCCGCCCAGCCGCACAGCGAGGCGGCTTGCTGAAACTGACCGCTGAGGACGCCGACGGTCGCCGCCACCCGCACTCCGCTGGGGTCCGGATCCTCGCCCCGAGCCGAGCCGCCCGTGAGTGCCACGCGAGCCCCGTCGAGGTCGCCGCCGAGCGCGAGGGCCTCCGCGCGCCGGACGGACAAACCGTCGGCCGCTCCGCCGCCGTCGATCGCCGTCGCATACAGGCTGGCGCTGGCGATCGGGTCGTCGGGGAGCAGCCCGTCACCCCGGGCGACGAGGGCCGCGACGAGCCGCGGGTCCCGTAGTCCCGCGTGAACCAGATCTTCGGCGAGCGGTCCGAGATCGACGCCCGAGCCCACGAGATCGTCGACCACGGTCAGGAGGTACGGACGGATCCGGTGCCGCGGCGCGTGGTGGAGAACGGCGCGCCGGACGAGCGGCGGGACCTGGCCGTCACGGCTGAGGATGCCCGCGTCGTAGACGCGGTCGAGAAGGCCGCGCAGCGGCGCGCCGGCCAGCGGCGCGAGCGGAGGCGGCAGCGGACCGCGGTCGATGGCATACCCGGCGCAGAGGGCCATGACCACCTCGTTCACCTGCTTCGGCAAGCGGCCGAGAGCGCGCAGGACCTGACGTTCCGGGCGGGTGGGCTGCCCGGGGCGCGGGAGCACCGGCACGGAGTTCTCGTCGGCCAGTAGCTCGGTCACCAGCCACGGCAGGCCGCCGGTCGCCGACACGACGGCCCCAGCCTCCTCGAGCGCGTCACGATCGCCGGTCGGCTCGAGCAGCGTCGCCACCTCGTCGGCGGTCCACGGCTCCAACGAGACGACGGTTCCCGAACCGGCGAGGCGGTCGAGGGCCTCGCCGAACGAGCCGTCCCCGACCGGCGGTTCGACGGCCGCGACCACCCGAGGAGCCGACTCCTGGCCGTTGCCGAGCACCGCCAGCTCGCGGGACGGCAGCAGGTGGGCGTCGTCGACGAGGACGACGTCGGGAGTGTCGCTCCCAGGAGCGACGGGGTAGCGCTGGGTGCGAAGGCCGAGCGTGCGGCCGGTGCGTTCGAGATGACGCAGTGTGGTCGACTTGCCGAAGCCCGCGGGGGCGACGAGGAGGATGTGGCCGCGACCGACCGCGAGCAGCCGGAGCGCC
>DATLQE010000444.1:0-3119 GCA_035535335.1 Lapillicoccus sp.
TTGCACAGCATCAAGGCGGTCCTCGTCGCGACCCTGGCCTGACCTCAGAGCTGGGATCCGACGAGGGTTCCGATCGCATACGTGACGATCATGGCGAGGAGGCCGCCGCCGACGTTGCGGGCGATCTGCCGCCCCGGTGTCATCCCTCCGAGCCGAGCGCTCAGCCAGCCGGTGAGCGCGAGCGCCACCACGACGGAGAGGACGATCACCGGCACGTGCCACGCCGGCGAGGTGGACAGGGCGGCCAGCAACGGCAGCAGGGCGCCGACAGTGAAGGCGCCCATCGACGCGAACGCCGCATGCCACGGGCTGGTCAGGCTCTCGGGGTCGAGCTGGAGCTCCACCTCGGCGTGGGCGGCCAGCGCGTCGTGGGCGGTGAGCTGTACGGCCACCTCGTGGGCGAGGTCGCGGTCGAGGCCCTTCTCCCGGTAGAACCCCGCCAGCTCGGCCAGTTCCATCTCGGGTTCCTCGGCCAACTCGCGGCGCTCGCGATCCAGAAGGGCGGCTTCGGTGTCCCGCTGCGTGCTCACCGAGACGTACTCACCCACGCCCATGCTGAGCGCCCCGGCGACGAGGGCGGCAATGCCCGCCGTGAGGATGGCCCCGCGCTCGGTCGTGGCGCCGGCGACGCCGACGATGACGCCGGCCGTCGAGACGATGCCGTCGTTGGCGCCGAGGACTCCGGCCCGCAGCCAGTTGAGCCGTCCGCCCACGTCGCCGTGGGGTTCGTGGTGGGCGGCCACCGTCGCGGCCCTGGCCTGGTCGTCGTGCCGGTCCATGCGACTCATGCTTCCCCGACCGAAAGCGGTTGTCATCCAAGGGGAGGCTTTCCAAACCCGGCACGCCACCGACACGGCATACCGTGTCGGCGTGGACCGGCTGGAGGTCGTGGCGGCGGCCATCGTCGACGACCTCGACCGTCCCACCCGGCTGCTCGCCGCCAGACGCACCGAGCCGCCGATGCTGGCCGGCGGCTGGGAGTTCCCCGGCGGCAAGGTCGACCCCGGGGAGACGCCGATCGCGGCGCTGCACCGTGAGATCCGCGAGGAGCTCGGCGTGACGATCCGCGTCGGCGACCGCCTGGCGTCGCCGCATCGGGGCGGTCTCTGGCCGCTGGGGGACCGGTACCGGATGCACGTGTGGCTCGCCGTCGTTCTCGACGGCGAGCCGCTGCCGATCGAGGACCACGACGCGCTGCAGTGGCTCCCCAGCGCGAACCTGTACGCGGTGGGTTGGCTTCCGGCCGATCTGCCCATCGTCGCGGCCCTGGAGCGGCTCATGGTCAGGGGCACCGCTAACCCCTGAGAGAATCGTCAGATGGCTCCACGCACCCGCGACGACATCCGGAACGTCGCGATCGTCGCGCACGTCGACCACGGCAAGACGACGCTGGTCGACAAGATGCTGTGGCAGTCGGGTGCGTTCGGGGAGCACCAGCACGTCGAGGAACGGGCGATGGACTCCGGCGACCTGGAGCGCGAGAAGGGCATCACCATCCTCGCCAAGAACACCGCGGTGCACTACCGCGGGAAGGCGGCCGCCGACGCCGGCCTCGCCGACGGCGTGACCATCAACATCATCGACACTCCTGGCCACGCCGACTTCGGCGGCGAGGTGGAGCGCGGCCTGTCGATGGTCGACGGCGTGGTCCTCCTCGTCGACGCCTCCGAGGGACCGCTGCCGCAGACCCGATTCGTCCTGCGCAAGGCGCTCGCCGCGCGGCTGCCGGTGATCCTCTGCGTCAACAAGGTCGACCGACCCGACTCGCGGATACCCGACGTCGTCGACGAGACCAGCGAGCTGTTCCTCGACCTCCTCGAGGACGACGAGGATGGCGCGGAGCTCCTCGACTTCCCGGTCGTGTATGCGTCGGCCAGGGCCGGCCGCGCGTCCCTCACCGCGCCGGCCAACGGGGAGCTGCCGGAGGGCGCCGACCTCGAGGCCCTCTTCGCCACCATCATCGACACGATCCCCGCGCCGGTTTACGACGATGAGGCACCGCTCCAAGCGCACGTGACGAACCTCGACTCGTCGAACTTCCTCGGCCGCCTCGCCCTGCTGCGGGTCTACAACGGGACCATCGTCAAGGGCCAGCAGGTGATGTGGTGCCGCCACGACGGGTCTCAGCAGCGGGTCAAGATCACCGAGCTGCTCATGACCGAGGCGTTGGAGCGCAAGCCGGCCGAGAGCGCCGGCCCGGGCGACATCATCGCGGTCGCGGGCATCCCCGAGATCACCATCGGCGAGACCCTGACCGACCCGGACGACCCGCGCCCGCTGCCGCTCATCACCGTCGACGAACCGGCGATCTCGATGACCATCGGCACCAACACCTCGCCGATGGCCGGCCGGGTCCGGGGCGCCAAGGTCACCGCCCGGCTGGTCAAGGACCGCCTCGACCGTGAGCTGGTCGGCAACGTCTCCATGCGGATCCTGCCGACCGAGCGGCCCGACACGTGGGAGGTCCAAGGCCGCGGCGAGCTGGCGCTGGCGATCCTGGTCGAACAGATGCGGCGGGAGGGGTACGAGCTGACCGTGGGGAAGCCGCAGGTCGTCACCCGCCACGTCGACGGTGCCGTCCACGAACCGGTCGAGCGCCTGACCATCGACGCCCCCGAGGAGTATCTCGGCGCCATCACCCAGCTCCTGGCCGTACGCAAGGCCCGGATGGAGCACATGACCAACCACGGCACGGGCTGGATCCGGATGGAGTTCCTCGTGCCGTCGCGAGGGCTGATCGGGTTCCGCACTGAGTTCCTCACGGACACGCGGGGGACCGGGATCATGCACCACGTGTTCGAGGACTATGAGCCATGGTTCGGTGAGCTGCGCACCCGAGTCACCGGCTCGCTCGTGGCCGACCGGTCCGGGCCGGCCACGACGTACGCGATGTTCAACCTGCAGGAACGCGGCACCCTGTTCGTCCCGCCGGGCACTGAGGTCTACGAGGGCATGATCGTCGGCGAGAACTCCCGCGCCGACGACATGGACGTCAACATCACCAAGGAGAAGAAGCTGACCAACGTGCGCTCCTCGACCGCCGAGGTGCTGGAGCGCCTGGCGCCGGCGCGGCTGCTCAGTCTCGAGCAGTCCTTGGAGTTCTGCCGGGAGGACGAGTG
>DATLQE010000445.1:0-4300 GCA_035535335.1 Lapillicoccus sp.
GTCGACGTCGGCCGCCAGGAGGAGAGCGGCGGCGATGTCGCGGCTCGGGTCACCGCTGGTCGCGCCCCCCTGGGTGGCGACGAACAGCTCGCCGCCGTTGCGGTGCAGCGCAGGCCACGCGAGGGGGAGCACGGTGCAGACGGTGGCGGGCGCGGTCGTGCCGTTGGTCGTCAGCGTGACGGGGCCGGTGGCGGCCGGGAGGATCTCGCGCAGGGCGACCCACTCGGTCTCGGACGGCAGGCCCTCGAACGGTCGGGCGACGAACGGGGCCGGCGCCGGCCGCGACTCGGTATGCGTCGGACGGTTCGTGCGCCGGCGGCTGGCCTTACCCATGCGTCGACCCTAACCGGGCGCTCGGGACCGGCTCCTCCGGCTCGGCTGGCCGTCGAGCGGCTTGGCTCACGGTATTCCGGCAGCCGAGCCGCTTGACTCACAGCCGAGCCGAACGGAACAGCGGGAGCTCGTGCGGAGGCCGAGGCGTCAGGCCGACTCAGTGCGAACGGCGGCGGGACGGTCCGCCCAGGGCCGCCCACACGGTGCGGCCGTTGCGCTCGTCGGTGACGCCCCACTCGTGGGCCAGGCTGCGGACGATGCGCAGCCCTCGGCCGGACGACGACCACAACGATTGCGGAGCCGGCCGCGGCGTCGACACGCCGCCGCCGTCGCTCACCTCGACCTCGACGACGCCGCCCTTGACCTTCCAGTGCACCCGGATCATCCCGTCAGCAAGGGGACGGGCATGCCGCAGCGCGTTGGCGATCAGCTCGGAGACGACGATCTCCGCCTCCCCCACGGTCTCCGTACCGACGCCGCGCGAGTCGAGATCGTCGACGAGAACGCGGCGCGTCTTGGCCACCGCCGAGGGCGCCCACGGCACGCGGATCGTGCGCGGACGTTCTCCGGTGTCAGTGGCGGAAGCGGTCGTCATCCGGTCTGGCCAACCAGACTGCGCCGAGACCCCTGCCCGCACCGTTTCGGCGCGCTGTGCCAATGACCGTTCACCGCCTTGTCGTGCCCTGCCTTCCCGGTCGACGCCCCCCGACGAGACCGAGCCACGCAGGAGGTTATCGGTTGCGGGCCATCGCGTCGAGCGCATCAGCTGGACGATTGGTAATGATGGCATCCACGTCCAACCGGAGGCAAAGGGCCAAGTCGTCCTCGTCATCGACTGTCCAGACCCACACCTCGTTGCCGGCCTCGTGACGTTCGGCGACGATCCCGGGCCGCTCGTGCAGCAGGGCGAGGTCCAGTCCCGCCGTGCCGGCGCCGGCGGCCAGTCGGGTCCGCCGCAGGGGCAGCGGCTGCTGGACCGACACCAGGTGCACGAGGGGCAGCTCCGGGCAAAGGCTGGCCATCCGGCGGACGGCCATCGCCGAGAACGACATCATCCGCACCCACACCTCACCGGGCCGACGCCCCCCGGCCAGCCCGTACTCGGCCAGCAGCTCGGCCAGGGCGTGCTCGACGCGCCCGCCGGCGCGGGACGGATGCTTGGTCTCGACGGCGAGACCGATCTCCCGCCCGGCGTCCAGGGCCAGCTCGACCAGCTCCCGGAGGGTGACCAGGGCCGCGGTCTCCGGATCCCGGTCCGAGTCGCTGGCGTGCTTCCAGGCGCCCCAGTCGACGGCCCGGAGCTCGGCGAGGGTCATCGCCGAGACGATGCCGTTCGACCCGCCGGTACGGTCGAGGGTGCGGTCGTGCAGGCATACCAGCTCGCCGTCCGCGGAGAGCCGCACGTCACACTCGAGGCCGTCGGCCCCTTCGGCGATCGCCAGCCGGTACGCGCCGACGGTGTGCTCCGCGACGGCGGAGGAGGAACCACGATGGGCGATGACGAGCGGCTCCCGCGCCTCGGCACCGATGTCGGCGGCGTCCTCCGCGTCCGGCTCTGGCACCGGAATATCGTGGCACGGTGCTCGAGGCGCTCGACTCACACCCGAGCCCACGGCGGCGTTCAACCGGTGTGAACCTGCCCCCGTTCCAGCGACTCGTCGACGCCCACTGGCGTGACGTCGCCCGGCTCGCCCGCGCGCTGGCCGGACCGGTCGACGGTGACGACGTCGCGCAGCAGGCGTGGACCCAGGCCTACGCCGCATACCCCGGCCTCACCTCGGCGCGGAACCTGCGCGGCTGGCTGCTGACCATCACCCACCGTTGCGCCATGGACCTGCACCGGTCGCGTGGCCGGCGGGCGGTGCCGACCGACGACGTGGTCGTCCTCGCCGGAGCGGCGGCGGTCGACGGTCCGGAATCGCGGCTCATCGACGAGGACCTGTGGGGAAGGGTCGCCCGGCTGCCCGAGCGGCAACGGGAGGCGGTGGTCCTCAAGTACGTCGGGGACCTCGACCACCCCGCCATCGCGGAGCTGCTCGGAACCACGCCCACGATGAGCCGCCGCCTCGTCAGCGACGGTCTCAAGAACCTGAGAGAGAGCACCCGATGAACGACACCCTCCTCGAGCAGCAGCTGCACACGACCTATCCCGGGTCGCCGCCGCTGCGGCTTCCGACCTTCCCGTCCGCCGACGTGGCCTACGTCGTCGAAGACACTCCAGTGGGCCGAATCCTGTTCGCCCGCAATGGAAACGGCGCGCTCGTGGCCTCCCGCTACGTCGCCGACGACGAGGCCGCCGACCTCGTCCTCGACCGGCTGGCCCGCGTCGTGTCGCCACGGGTGATCCGGCTGCCGACGGCGCTGGACGAGGCCCGGCGCCAGTTCGACGAGTTCCTCGCCGGACGCCGCCACGACTTCGACCTCGAGACCGATCTCGTCCTGGCGTCAGCGTTCCAGCGCGACGTGCTCGAGACGCTGGCCCGGAGCGTCGGGTACGGCGAGCGAGAGACCTACGGCGGACTGGCCCGCGCGATCCACCGGCCCACCGCGTCGCGGGCGGTCGGCGCCGCGCTCGGGGCGAACCCGCTCTGCATCGTCGTGCCGTGCCACCGGGTCGTCGGCGCGCACGGATCGCTCACCGGGTATGCGGGTGGCGTTGCCGCCAAGGAGTACCTCCTCGGCCTGGAGTCCGATACGACCGGCTAGCTCGGTCTAGTCTCAGGCATAGAAACGCGCGTCGACCCGCATACCGGGCAGGGTGGCCCCCGCGGTGCCATCCTGTCCGGCGTGACCGGCGCGTCCCCCGAGCGAGTCCGGCGCGCCGACATCCAGGGTCTGCGCGCGGTCGCGGTGGCCGGCGTGATCGCGGTCCACCTGACCGGCTGGCCGGCCAGCGGCTACCTCGGCGTCGACGTCTTCTTCGTCGTGTCCGGGTTCGTCATCACCGGTCTGCTGCTGCGAGAACGCGACCGGACGGGGCGGACCCGGATGCGCGCGTTCTACGCCCGCCGCGCGCGGCGCATCCTCCCGCTCGCGCTCGTCGTCCTGGCTCTCACCGTCGTGGCCAGCGCCTGGGCGTTCTCGGGACCGCGGCTCGACGAGGTCCGCACCGACGCGCTGTGGGCCGCGCTGTTCGCCGCGAACTGGCGGTTCGCCGCGGTCGGCGGTGACTACTTCGCCCTCGGCCAGACGCCGTCACCCGTCCTGCACTTCTGGTCGCTCGGCGTCGAGGAGCAGTTCTACCTCGTCTGGCCCTGGCTCGTCGCGGGCGCCGCGGCCGTCCGGCTGCGGCTGTCCCGGGACCGCACTCGGGCGGCGGTCGTCGTTCTCAGTCTCGGCGTCGTCGGTGCGTCCCTCACCTGGGCCGCCGCACAGGCCGGCACCGACGCGACAACGGCCTTCTACTCCTCGTTCACCCGGGCCTGGGAGCTCGGTCTCGGCGCCGCGCTCGCGTGCGTTCCCGCGGCGGTCGTGCGGCTGCCAGACGCCGCCCGGTCGATCCTGTCATGGGCAGGGCTCGCGGTCGTCCTCACCTCCTTTGCAGTCCTCGCCGACGTCAGCTCACCTGTCCCGGCCGCGGTTCTCCCGTCGGCGGGCACGCTGGCGATCCTGGCCGCCGGCATCGGCGCCCCCGTCCGGTCGGCCGTGCTGCTGAGCAACCCGGTCAGCCGCTACCTCGGGGACATCTCCTACGGGCTCTACCTCTGGCACTTCCCGCTCGTCGTGCTGCTCCCCGGGGTGATTCCGGCATCCCCGGCCGAGCGGCTGCTCGTCGTGGGACTGACCATCGCCCTGGCCGCGACGAGCTACCACCTCCTCGAGCGCCCCGTGCTCGACGCCCCCACCTGGGATGCGGCCGCGCGCCTCGGCCGGCGGGCGTCGTGGGGTGCCTGGTGGCGCCGACGCCGGCGCGGCATCCTCGCGGCCGGGACGGCGGCGGTATGCCTGGTCGCGGCGGCCGGGGCGG
>DATLQE010000446.1:0-6995 GCA_035535335.1 Lapillicoccus sp.
CTGGACTGGTCGGCGTTCACGCGCTGGTTCGAGGAGGGCGAGGAGGTCCTCGGCCACCCGCGGGAGCCGTTCCACTCGATCCGGTGCCTGCCGTCCGACCGGCACGTCGTCGTCGAGGTCGACGGCCAGGTCGTCGCCGACACGCACCGGGCCGTCATGCTGCTGGAGACGATGCTGCCGCCGCGGTGGTACATCCCGCGGGAGGACGTCCGAACGGACCTGCTGACGCCGTCGGAGTCCCACACCATCTGCGCCTACAAGGGCCAGGCGTCGTACTGGTCCTTCGGCGACGCGACGGACGTCGTGTGGACCTACGAGGACCCGCGCCACGAGGCGGCGCCGGTGCGCGGGTTGCTCAGCTTCTACGCCGAGTTCAGCGACTACGTCATCGACGGCGAGCGGATCCCGCGGCCCGTCACGGAGTGGAGCCGGTCACGGACCTGAGGATCGCGGCGGTCTCGGGCTGACGGGCGTGCTCGGCCCAGACCAGCGGCGTCGTGCCGTGCTCATCGTCCTGGACGTTCGGGTCGGCGCCGGCGGCCAGCAGGGCCTGGACCATCTCGACGTCGCCGATCCAGGCCTGGTGGTGCAGACCGGAGCGGCCGTGGTCGTATGCGTCGACGTCGGCTCCCGCGGCGACGGCTCGGGCGACGGCCTCGGGCGAGCCGGCGGCGTGGATGCTCGGCTGGTGCGGTTGGGCCGCGCCGCCCACTTGACGGACGAACCCGTGTCGCGCCAGAAGGGCCAGCCGCTCCGCGAAGCCGTGCCGCACCGCCCAGTCGACCTGTCGAGCCATCATCTCCGCGGGCGACTCGGTCGCGTCCCCGAGCCGGTGTCGCCAGACGCCGGCGTCACCGGTCCCGAGTCCGTAACCGAAGAGGAGCTCGAGGTGGCTGTCGTCCCGCCCGAACATCCGGTTGTAGAGCGTCTGCCCGTCGTTGGCATCCGCGCCCCGCTCGAGCAGGAGGCGGGCCAGCGGCTCCCATTGCGGGTGCCGAGGCTGACGACCCGGTCCCTGCTCGCCCTCGCCGAAGCAGCCGGTCAGCGCGGTGAACGGCGGAGGCAGCCCCTGCCAGAGGTACCCCGAGTCGGGATCCGCGCCCGCGTCGAGCAGGATGCGCGCGGCGGCGACCGGATCCCGTTGCGGCACACGGGCATAGGTCAGGTAGAGCAGAGGCGGCCAGCGGAACGGCCCGGACTCCCGGGTCGCAGCTGCGGCGTCGGTCGCGAGGTGCCGGCCCAAGGCCGCCGGGTCGCCGGCCGCCGCTGCGACGCAGATGTCCTCGTCGACCAAGCCCGCGTTCGCGTCGAGGACGGCCGCCGCTTCGGCCCAGCGGGCGGGCTCGTCGGCGCCGGTGTACTGCAGACAGGCGCGGTCCAGTACCCGGTCGGCGAGCGATGCGGGCCGGGCTTCGCCCGGGTCACGGCGAAGCGGCGCGGCGACGTCGAGGTAGCGGCGGAGCCTCGGCCAGCTGGCGAACCCGTAACCGCGGGCGACGACCAGCTGCGCGTCGGCGAGCTGCAGGTCGGCGGCGACGACGCGCATACCGTCGGGGTGGTGGCGCCGCAGCAGCTCCAGCGCGCGTGGGTCCCCCGACCGGGCCGCCCGCTGCAGGCGGCGGGCGTCGCGGCGGAACCGTTCGAGGGACGGGTTGCCGGGCAGGGACGTGGCCATGACGGCCTCCTCTCGTGCGCCCGGTGTCCGCTGCGTCGGGCCGAAAGGAGGTCGGTCCTGGCTGAATGTCGCTGCTCCAGGGAGGCTGAGCCCCTTCCCGCGGACCGGGGGCGTCCTGGAACGCCTTCGGCGAGCATACGTCCGGAGGTCAGCGGTCCATCCGGCCGAGCATCCAGCGATGTCCGAACGGGTCGCGGAACACCGCAGTCCGGCCGTGGCCACTGTCCTCGGGCCCGCGGTCCAGGATCGCGCCCCGGTCGACCACCTGGGACGTCAGCCCGTCGACGTCGTCGGTCGTGAGGTACAGCGTGACGGCGGCGCCGCGGCCCTCGGCCGGTGCTTCGACGTGGATCTCCGGGTAGGCGTCGGACATCATCACCGTCGCGCCGCCGAACGACAGCTCGACGTGCCCGATCCGCCCGTCGTCCATGACGATCGGCTCGTAGGTGATCGTCGCGCCCATCGCGTCGACGTACCAGTCGATCGCCGCGCGGGCATCCCTGGAGCAGATGTAGGGCCGGATCTCACTCATCGACCGCTCCTTCCTGCCGTGACATGAACGACCACAGGCCGCCCTCGAGGTCATGGGCGTCGTACTCGCGATAGCCGTAGTCCATGTTCCGCGGCTCGCCGACGACATCCGCCCCGGCCGCGACCGCCCGCGCGTGGTGGGCGTCGACGTCGTCGACCATCACGGCCATGCAATGCGTAGCAACGCCGAGCCCGGCGGGCGATGCCAAGCCGTGGTCCTCGGACGACCGGTGCAACCAGACGACACCGTCGCCGATGTGCAGCTCACCATGGACCACCCGACCCGCTTCGTCCCGGGACAGGTGACCGGGGCCGAACCCGAACACCGTCACGAGGTGGTCGTGCACCGCCTCGATGTCGTCGTAGACCAGCAGCGTCAGCCGCTGGGTGATGTTCGGGTCCATCTCGCCCAGTCCCTCCATGACCTCGACCAGCTCCCGCTCGTCCGGACCGTCCGGCTGCTCCCGGAGGCTCTCCCCCACCGCGCGGACCCGCTCACGGAGCCGCCCCATGGCCGACAGCCGCTCGTCGAGAACCGCGAGATGCCGCTCGACCGCGGCGGCGAGCTGGTCCACCGAGCCATCCAGCGCCTCGGGGATCTGCGCCACCGGGATGCCGACGTGGCGCAGCAGATTGATTCGATGCAACCGGCGGATGTCATCCTCGGCGTACACCCGGTGCCCGCCGGCCAGCCGCTCGGATGGCGGGAGCAGCCCGACCTCTTCGTAGTACCGCACCGTCCGCACGGTGAGCCCGGTTCGCCGGGCCACGTCGCCGATCCGCAGTGGCTCACTCACGCCTCGCACGCTAGAACCTTCCCGGACGGCAGGTTCAACCCCGGGAACCTTGCCACTGCGCAGAGCCGTTGGTCCGGGCGACAAGTGGTGTCATACAGGGAGGCAGCAGCCATGAGCTTCTTCGACGATGTGTCCCGCAAGGTGAAGCAGAAGGCCGAGGAGTGGGACGTCCAGACCAAGGCGGAGAAGTTCGCCGCCGAGGTCGACAAGGTCGCCCACGAGGCCAAGGACAAGGCCGCCGAGTACGCGGACGAGAACCGCGGCCGGTTCCGCGAGGGTCTCGACAAGGTCGGCGCCAAGATCGACGAACGGACCGACGGCAAGTACCACGACCAGGTCGCCAAGGCCACGCAGAAGCTCGACGAGGGCGTGGGGAAGCTCGCCGAGCAGCGCCCCACTCGTTCCCCCGGGGCGTCCGGGTCCAGCACCGCGGGGTATGCGTCGGGTCCGGCCGCGAGCAGCACCACCTCGACCGAGGGGACACCCGCATACTCTCCGGAGCCCTACACGCCGGAGCCCTACACCGCCGACCCGATCGAGCCGGCGCAACCGCTCGACGACCGGTCGCCCACCGGATGGCCCCAGGACCAGCCCCCGCACTGACGGAGGCCCGCGGCGTCCAGCATGTGGGACGCCCTAGGTAGCATTTCGGCATGCCCGCCGTCCGACTGCTGCCGACCGAGGACGCGCGGGACCTGCTCGACCTGACCCGGGAGATCTGCGCGAAGGACCTGGCGCCGCACGTCGACGAGATGGAGCGGTCCGCCGATTTCCCGCGTGACACGTTCCGTCTGCTCGGCAAGACGGGGCTGCTGTCGCTGCCGTATCCCGAGGAATACGGCGGTGGTGGTCAGCCGTACGAGGTCTACCTCCAGGTGGTCGAGGAGATCGCGTCGGTCTGGATGAGCGTGGCGGTGGGGATCAGCGTGCACTCGCTGACCTGCTACCCGGTCGCCGCGTGGGGGACCGACGCCCAGCGCGAGGCGCTGCTGCCCGCGATGCTCGGCGGCGACCAGCTGGGCGCCTACTGCCTGAGTGAGCCGATGTCGGGCTCCGACGTCGCGTCGATGACGACGCGAGCGAGCCGGGACGGAGACGGGTACCTCCTCAAGGGCACCAAGGCCTGGATCTCGCACGCGGGCCACGCGGACTTCTACACGACCTTCGCGCGCACGTCCGACGACGGCGGGCGCGGCCTGTCCTGCTTCGTCGTCCCGGCGGACGCGGCCGGGATCGAGCTCTCGCCGCCGGAGCGGAAGATGGGCCTGGCCTGCGACACGGTGCGCCAGGTGGTGTTCGACGGGACGCCGGTGGAGGCCGAGCGCCGGATCGGCGACGAGGGCCAGGGGATGCCGATCGCGCTGGCCGCGCTGGATTCCGGCCGGCTCGGGATCGCCGCTGCCGCAACGGGACTGGCGCAGGGGGCGCTCGACGCCGCCGTGGCCTACGCCAAGGAGCGGGAGCAGTTCGGGCGGCCGATCGCCGACTTCCAAGGGATGGCGTTTCTGCTCGCCGACATGGAGGCGGCGGTGACGAGCGCGCGGGCGACGTACCTCCATGCCGCTCGGCTGCGCGACGCGGGCCGGCGCTTCGCGAAGGAGGCGGCCGTGGCCAAGCTGGTCTGCACCGACAACGCGATGCGCGTGACCACCGACGCGATCCAGGTGCTGGGCGGTGCGGGCTACACGGCAGACTTCCCGGTCGAGCGGTACTTCCGTGAGGCCAAGGTCACCCAGATCTTCGAGGGGACCAACCAGATCCAGCGGCTCGTCATCTCGCGCCAGCTGCTGAAGGACACCTGAGGAGAACTTTTGCGGATCACCGACTCCACCGTCGCGATCGTCACCGGCGGGGCGTCCGGTCTCGGCGGCGCGACCACCCGCCGGCTCGCGGCCGACGGCGCCCAGGTCGTCATCCTGGACCTGGTGTCGTCGCCGGGCACCGCGCTGGCGTCCGAGCTCGGTGACCGGGTCCGGTTCGTGCCCGCCGACGTCCGGGACGAGTCGTCGGTCCAGGCCGCTGTGGACGCGGCCCGATCGATGGGTGAGCTGCGGATCGCCGTGACCTGCGCCGGCATCGGGACGGCGGGACGGGTCGTCGGGCGCAACGGCCCTCTGGCGCTGGCCGACTTTCAGCGCACGATCGATGTCAACCTGGTCGGGACCTTCAACCTGCTGCGGCTGGCCGCCACCGCCATGCTCGGCAACGAACCGGTCGACGGCGACCGCGGTGTCGTCGTGATGACGGCGAGCATCGCGGCGTACGACGGTCAGATCGGCCAGGCGGCATACGCGGCGAGCAAGGGTGGCGTCGTCGCCCTCACCCTAACCGCGGCGCGCGACCTCGCGGACAAGTTCGTCCGCGTCGTCACCATCGCGCCGGGCACCTTCGCGACGCCGATGCTGTCGGGGCTGCCGGAGGAGGCGACCGCGGCGCTCGAGGCGGGGATCCCGCACCCCTCGCGGTTGGGCCAGCCGGACGAGTATGCGGCGCTGGTTCGCCACGTCGTCGACAACGGCATGCTCAACGGCGAGGTGATCAGGCTGGACGGCGCCCTGCGGATGCCACCCCGCTGACCGGCATACCGCCTTCCAATCCGGCTAAGGGGCCGGGAGCATCGCGCGGAGGGTCTGGATGGTGTCGGCGTCCTCGGGGCGCTTGTCCTCGCGGTACCGCTTCACTCGAGCGAACCGGAGCGCGATCCCACCGGGATAGCGGCTGGACCGCTGCACGCCATCGAGGGCGATCTCGACGACGGTGACCGGCTCGACGAAGACGACGTGCTTGGTCGACCGCGTCTCGATCGTCGGGAAGTGCTCGGTCTGCCAGCGCAGCAGCGCGTCGGTCAGGCCCTTGAACGTCTTGCCGACCATGACGAACCCGCCCGGTTCGCCGAACTCCCCCGTCGGGTCGTGCGCGCCGAGGTGCAGGTTCGAGAGCCACCCCGTCCGCCGCCCCGATCCCCACTCGACCCCGAGCACCACCAGGTCGTAGGTGTGCACTGGCTTGACCTTGACCCAGCTCCTGCCCCGGCGCCCCGCGGCATACAGCGAGTCGATGCCCTTGACCACGATGCCCTCGTGCCCGGCCGCCAGCGCGTCGCGGGAGACCCGTTCGGCGACGGCCGGATCATCGGTGACCTCGCCGGGAATCCGGTATGCGCCGACGACCTTCTCGAGGACCGGTTGCCGTTCGCCGAGCGGCCGGTCGATGAGGTCCTCGCCGTCGACGTGGAGGACGTCGAAGAACCACGGCTTGAGCACGGCGGCGCGCTGCGCCTCGGCGCCGAACCGGGACATCGTGTCCTGGAACGGGCGGGGACCGCCGTCCTCGTCCAGCGACAAGGTCTCGCCGTCCAGGATCAGCCGCTCGGCCGGGAAGGTCCGGACCACCTCGACCACCTCCGGGACCCGGTGGGTGATGTCGGCGAGGCTGCGGGTGAAGACCCGGACGTCGTCACCGTCGCGGTGCACCTGGATGCGGGCGCCGTCGAGCTTGTACTCGACCGACGCCTCGCCGGTGATCGTCAACGCCTCTGCGTGATCGGCGGCCGTGGAGGCCAGCATCGGCAGCACGGGCGTGCCGACGGCGAGGCCGATCTGCTCGAGAGCCTCGGCGCCACCGGTCAGCGCGGTGCGGGCGGTCTGGCCGATGTCGCCGGAGAGCATGGCGGCGCGTCTGACCGTTACGGCGGGGACATCGGACGCCTTGGCGATCGCGTCGAGGAGGACGCCTTCCCGGGCGCCGTTTCGCCTCTAGCCGATGAGGACGCGGGTGACGAACAGCTGCTCGTCGGCGGTGGCCCGCTGGCCGAGGGTGCGAAGGGTGCCCTGGCGGAGTGCGGCGGACCCGGTTCCCGTCGTGGCGAGGAGGGCGTCGAGGAGCCGGTCGAGGTCATGGACGGTGAGGCGTGGCTCTGGCGCCGGTTCGCCCATGAGGCCGGAGACGGTGCGGTACCCCACTCCGACCCGCCCCTGCCGTGCGCGGCCGAT
>DATLQE010000447.1:0-3039 GCA_035535335.1 Lapillicoccus sp.
AACGCCTGCCCGCCGAATCCTGGCTCGACCGTCATGACCAGCACCATGTCGAGGTCGGGCAGCAGGTCCTCGTACGGTTCCCACGGTGTCTTGGGTTTGAGGGCCAACCCGGCCCTCGCCCCCAGGTCACGCAGCGTGCGCGCCAGCCCGCGCGGATCGGCCGCCGCCTCGACGTGGAAGGTCACCGACTCCGCCCCGGCCTCCGCGTACCCGGGCGCCCACCGGTCCGGGTCGTCGATCATGAGGTGGCAGTCGAGCGGTACCGGGGTCACCTTGCGCAGCGCCTCGACCACCGGCAGGCCCAGGGTCAGGTTCGGGACGAAGTGGTTGTCCATCACGTCGACGTGCGCCCAGTCGGCGGTCCGGATCGCGTCCAGCTCCGCCTGCAGGTTCGCGAAGTCAGCAGACAGGATGCTCGGCGAGATCTGCACCCAGCCAGCGTAGGAGCACTCGGTACGGTCGTCCGGTGCAGGAGGACCTCTTCTCCGTGACGTCGGCGCCGGCGTCGGCCGGAACACCGGCCCGTCGGCCGGTGCGGTCCCGGCGGCCCGTCATGTCGTGGCCGGAAGGCGCCACCGCCGTCTACACCGACGGGGCCTGCTCGGGGAACCCAGGACCGGGCGGGTGGGCCTGGGCGGTGGCCGACGGTCGTCAAGGCTCCGGAGGGCACGACTCGACGACCAACCAGCGGATGGAGATCCATGCAGCCCTCGAAGCGGTCCGGGCGATCGCCGACAGCCCGCTCGTCGTGGTGAGCGACTCGACGTATGTCGTCAACTGCTTCCGTGACGGCTGGTGGCGGGCCTGGCAGGCTCGCGGCTGGATCACGTCGGCCAAGAAGCCGGTCGTGAGCCGTGACCTCTGGGAGCCGCTCGTGGAGCTCGTCAACGACCGCGGCGACGTGACCTTTCGGTGGGTCAAGGGTCACTCCGGCGACGCGATGAACGACCTCGTCGACCGACTCGCCGTGGCCCAGGCGCTGCAGCACCGCACCGGCTGACCGCCTTCAGCGGCGGCGGAGGAGGGCGAGGAACATGCCGTCCGTGTCGTGACGGTGCGGCCACAGCTGCACGTACGGCGCGTCACCCGTACCCTCGACCGGCCGTCCGTCGCGGTCGGTCACGAACGGCCCGGCCCCGACGAGCTCGACGTCGTCCCGCCGCTTGACGACGTCGGACACGACGAACCGTGTCTCCCCGAGGTGGGGACTGCAGGTTGCGTAGGCGACAACGCCCCCGGGCCGGGTCGCGTCGAGCGCGCTGGTCAGCAGCTCCCGCTGCAGCATCGCCAGCTCGGGGACGTCGGACGGCTTCCGCCGCCAGCGGGCCTCCGGTCGCCGGCGCAGCGCGCCAAGCCCGGTGCAGGGGGCGTCGACGAGAACGCGGTCGTATGCGTCGGGCTCGCTGACGCCGGCGTCCCGGCCGTCGGCGGTCCGGACCGTGACCTGGCCGGGACCGCCGCGCGACACGACGGCGGCCAAGGTCCGGCGGACCAGGTCGGCGCGGACGGGGTTCACCTCATTGGCCACGAGGTCCGCGTCGCGTTCGAGCGCGAGACCGGCCAGCAGCCCGGCCTTGCCGCCCGGTCCCGCGCAGAGGTCGAGCCATCGCTCGCGGCCCGTCACGCTCTCCACCGGGGTCGCCGCCAGTGCGAGCGCGACGAGCTGCGATCCTTCGTCCTGCACCGCCGCGCGTCCCTCGCGGACGGCTGGGATGACACCAGGATCGCCGTGGTCGAGGACGACCGCAGTCCGGGCGAGCGGACCCGGGGAAGCGCCGTCGCCGAGCAGCTCGCTGACGTCGGCGAGACCGGGTCGCCCGGCGAGCGTCACCCGCGGCGGCGCGTTGTCCGCGTCCAGCAGCGCGGCCAGCTGCCCGTCGACGTCGTCGCCGGTCGCCGTGCCGTGACCGAGCAGGGCCTGCCGGAGCGCGCGCACCACCCACTCCGGGTGGCTGGTGCGGACCGCGGTGGCCGCCAGTGCCTCCATGTCCGTTGGGGCAACGACCTCCAGCCACGCATCGCGACTCCGCTCGGACACCCGCCGGAGCACCGCGTTGACGAAGCCGGCCGCCCCGATGCCGTTCACCTGCCGGGCCAGCGCGACCGTCTCGTCGACCGCCGCATGCGTGGCCACACGCATACCGAGCAGCTGGTGCACCCCGAGCCGCAGCGTGTCGAGAACCGGACCGTCGACGTCGGCTAGCGGACGCCGGGCGGCCACCTCGATCACCCGGTCGTAGAACCCGCGCATCCGGGTCGCGCCGTATACGAGTTCCGTCGCGAACGCCGCGTCGCGGCCGTCGATCCTCTTATCCCGCAACGCTTTGGGCAGCTCGAGATTCGCATAGGCACCGTCGGCCACGGCGCGCATCACGGAGTACGCCGCCAGCCGCACGGGGTCGGCACGGCGGCCGCGCTCGGAGGGGCGCTGCGCCGAGCGATGTCGCGGCGGGCGCCGTTCAGGCATCCGCGAACCGCTCTCCCTGCTCGATCCGTATGCCGCGAGCCCAGTCCGCCGCCGGCATGGGCTTCCGGCCACGCCCCTGCACGACACCCAGCCGGACGCGACCCGAGCCGGTGGCCACGTGCACCTCTCGCTTTCCGGCGACGACCGTTCCCGGCCGATCCGCCGCGTTGTCCGCGACCGGGGTGACCGGCTCGATCTTTACCCGCTCGCCGCGGAACGTCGTCCACGCCCCGGGGTTCGGCGTGCACCCACGAACCTGACGGTCCACGACGAACGACGGACGCGCCCAGTCGATCCGCGCGTCCGCGACCGTGACCTTGGGAGCGAGCGAGATCCCTTCGGCGGGTTGGCTTTTTGGCACGAGCGAACCGGCTTCGAGGCCGTCCATCGTTGCGACGAGGAGACCCGCGCCCCCGACCGCGAGACGAGCAAGGAGATCACCGGCCGTGTCGGTCGGCCGGATCCTCTCGGTCATCGTCCCGAGGACCGGCCCCGTGTCGAGACCTTCCTCGATGAAGAACGTCGAAGCGCCGGTCACGTCGTCCCCGGCCATCACGGCACGCTGGACGGGC
>DATLQE010000448.1:0-2574 GCA_035535335.1 Lapillicoccus sp.
TCGTGCCCACGGACGTGAGCGGCGTCGCCATCGTAGGGACGGCCTGGTCTGCGACGATGTGCGGGTGTCCGACCGGCTCAGCTCCCTCGACGCCTCGCTGCTGTACCTCGAGGAGCCGACCACGGTCATGCACGTCGGCAACGTCATGGTGTTCGACGAACCGGGAGGGTCGGGAGGTTCCGACGGCCCCTTCGACTACGCGGAGCTCGTCGCGCTCATCTCCGCGCGGATCGCCCATCTGCCGCGGTACCGCCAGAAGGTCCGCGAGGTGCCCGGCCGGCTGGCCAACCCGGTCTGGGTCGACGACGAGTCGTTCGACATCACCTACCACGTCCGCCAGGCCGCGCTGCCGAGGCCCGGCACCGACGAGCAGCTGGAGGAGTTCGTCGCCCGGATCCAGCAGCGCCCGCTGGACCGCAGCCACCCGCTCTGGGAGGTGTATCTCGTCGAGGGACTGGAGCACGACCGCTTCGCCGTCGTCACCAAGACCCACCACGCCCTGGTCGACGGCGCCGTGGCGCTCGACATCGCGCAGCTCGTCGTCCGCGACCGGCCGGGGTTCGACGAGGACGTCGTGGACACCTGGCGGCCGCGGCACGAGCCGAGTGATCTCCAGCTGGTGGCCGGCGCGGTGACCGACGCGGTCTTCATGCCCGGGCAGGTCATCGACTCGGTGCGCGGCAACGTCGACGAGGTCCGCGAGGTCGCCGGGCGAATCCTCCAGGGCGTGGGGACCCTGGTGTCGACCGTGGTGCGGGGCGCGGCCCGGCCCGCACCGACGTCGCCGCTCAACGTGGAGATCGGCGCGGCGCGGCGGTTCCTCATGGTGGGAACCGATCTCGACGACTACCGCAAGGTGCGGTCCCGGCTCGCCCGCGGTGCGTACGCCGACGACGTCACCGTCAACGACGTGGTCCTCGCGACCGTCGCCGGGGCCTTCCGCGCGTGGCTGCTGACCCGGGGCGAACCGGTCCATCCCAGCTCGGTCGTGCGGTGCATGGTGCCGGTAAGCGTCGAAGCCAACGGCTCCGAGACGATGTCGGCGGCGCACCGGCTGACCGCGTGCTTCGTCGACCTACCGGTCGGAGAGCCGGGAGCGTCGATGCGACTGCACCAGATCGCCTTCTCGATGCGTCAGCAGATGGAGGGCGGCCAGGCGATGAGCGCGCAGCGGCTGGTGGGGCTGGCGGGGTTCGCCCCGCCGACGCTGCACTCGCTCGGCGCCCGGCTCGGCAGCGCGATGTCCCGGCGCCTCTTCAACGTCATCATCACCAACGTGCCCGGTCCGCAGACCACCTTGTATGCCGGTGACGCGCCGATGCTCTCGACCTACCCCGTCATCCCGCTCGCCAAGGGCCAGGCGCTCGCCATCGGACTGACGTCGTACGACGGAGGGGTCTACTTCGGGCTCAACGCGGACCGCAACGCCATGCCCGATCTCGAGGTGCTCGGTCAGTGCATCGTCGACGCGCTCGCCGAGCTCACCGAGGGCCGGGAGGGCGCGTGACGGAAACCCGGCGAGGTCTGGTCCTCGGCGGAGGCGGCGTGCTCGGTGCGGCGTGGATGGTTGGCGCCCTCACCGCCCTGGAGGACCGTCTGGACGTCGACGCGCGCTCCTTCGACGAGATGGTCGGCACCTCGGCGGGATCGGTGCTGTGTACCTTGCTGGCCTCGGGCGTGAGCGTGGCGGAGCTTCGGACCCATCAGATGGAGGGTCGGCTCCGCCACGGCAAGCTGGCCGGCTTTCACTGGGACTATGAGGAGAGCACGGGAGGCGACCGGCCACCGACGCCCCGGGCCGGAATCGGGTCGACGGTGTTGCTCCGAAAGCCGATCCGTGAGCTGTGGCAGCTGCCGCCGATGGCCGTCCTTGCCGCCCTTCTGCCGGAGGGGCGGGGGCGGCTGGACAGCGTGGGAGCGCTGGTGCGCCACGTGGTCGGCGACGGCTGGGTCGAGCGCGACGGGCTCACCGTCGTGGCACTGGACTACGACCTCGGCGAGCGCGTCCCCTTCGGCCGCTCCGGGGGGCCGGTGGCGGGTGCCCCCGAGGCCGTGATGGCGTCGTGCGCCATCCCGAGCTGGTACCAGCCGGTGACGATCAACGAGCGCCGGTACATCGACGGCGGCACCTGGTCGTCGACGAACATCGACCTCATGGCGGGCCTCGGACTGGACGAGGTCTATGTCCTCGCCCCGCAGGCCTCGTTCGACCTCGACAGCCCGCGCGAGCTGGTGACCCGGCTCGAGCGCCAGTGGCGCACCCGGGTGACCGCCAAGGCCCTCCGCGAGCTGGCCGTCGTGCACTCGGAGGGCACCGAGGTGACGATCATCGTGCCGGGTCGCGAGGATCTAGAAGCCATCGGCGGCAACCTCATGGACGTCGGTCGACGCCCGCGGGTCATCGAGACGTCGCTGCGCACCTCGTCCTTGGCTCTGGCCGATCCCGCACCGGCGCCGTTGCCCTCTGACTTCCACCCGCATACCGACGACGCGGAGCTGCGGGCCGTTCTGGCCGCCGAGGCGGACGCTGCGACCGACGTGGAGCTCCGCGCTCGAGGAGGCTCGAGCTGACCG
>DATLQE010000449.1:0-2923 GCA_035535335.1 Lapillicoccus sp.
CGAACCGCAGGACGAGGCGCGGGCGGCGGAGGCGCTGTCCGTGGACGCGCCCACGACGGAGACCGCCCGGAAAGCCGCGCCGGAGCCCGCGGAGCCGTCGCGGATCGACCCGCCGTCGGCCGAGCCGGCGGTCAAGGGGGATCACCCGGATGACGCCGAGCACGAGTCGCTGCGCGGCGCCGCCGCCCTGGGAGGAGTCGCCGCCGGAGCCGGCGCGGCAGCGATCGACGCCACGACCCCGATGCGGACGCCGCTCACGCAGCCGCTGCCCGCATACCGGCCGCAGCCTCCTCAGCAGACACCGCAGCAGATTTCGCAGCAGATTTCGCAGCAGACTCCGCAGCAGCCCGCGCCGCACCAGCCGACGTACCAGGCGACGAACCAGCCGACGAACCAGCAGCGACCACGGCAGAGTGGTCCGACGCCCCCGACGCAGCGCTACGTCGACGCGCCACAGACGAGTAAGCCGCGATGGGGTCTGATCATCGCGATCGCCCTTTCGGTGATCGTCTTGGTGCTCGCCGGCCTGTACTGGTACAGCCGGTCACTGTCGACGACGGTCGATCCAACCAACAACGGCCAGGGCAATGCGAGCACGCTGACCGGACCCAAGATCACCGCCAAGCGCCTGTCCACAGGCCTGACCATCAACGGCGACCCCTCGGACTGGCCGTCGGGCGCGCCGACGTTCGACAGCAACACGCTGGTCTTCGGCAACGAACCGGGGCTTGCCGGGACGTGGGCGGTCGCCTGGGACGACAAGAACTTGTACTTCATCGTCGGCGTCAAGGATCCCGAGCCGCTCCAGACGCACGGGAACGACACCTCCCAGCTGTTCAAGGGCGACGGCGTCAGTTTCGAGTTCGGCACTGCCACACCCCAGAACGGGAACGCCGCGCTGGAGGAGGGTGACAAGCACGTGCTCATCGGCCCGGCGGACTTCGAGAACGACACCGTCATCAGCGCGATCAACGTGGCCAGCGGCAAGGTCTTCGAGCGGGGAACCAATTCGATCCAGGGTCTGAAGGCGGCGACGACGAAGGCGAGCCAGGGGTACGTCATCGAGGCAGCCATCCCCTGGTCGACGCTCGGTGCGGACGGCGCCTCCGTGGGCAACGAGTACGGCATGAACCTCAACGTCAGCGACTCCGTCCCGAGCGGTGCCCGCGCGGGCGAGCTCAACGCCATGGTGAGCAACAACCCCGCACGGAAGGGCAACGACGCCCAGTTCCGCAGCGTCTGGGGCACCCTCACCCTGCAGGACTGACGCGAGCCGCCGGTGGCCTCCCGCCAGTACGAGAACTTCGACCTGCTCTTCGAGTCTCTCGCCGATGGCACCTTCCGATCCCGGGTTGCGGCCAGCCCGGTCGGCGCCGGAGCGAGTGCGACGTTCGCGATGCCGTTCGACGCCACCGAGCTGGAGAACCTGCTCCTCAAGCTCGACCCCGGCCGATCCCAGATGCGCAGGGCGTCCGCCGACCCGCGACCCAAGGCGTCTGTCGAGCTCGGTGGCCGACTGTTCGACGCCGCGTTCGGGGAGGAGGTCCTGCTGGCCTGGACCCGGAGCCAGGACGCCACCCGGGAGGCCGGAGAAGGGCTGCGGCTGCGGTTGCAGCTCACCGACGCCCCGGTGATCGCGGGACTGCCGTGGGAGCTGCTCTACGACCGGCGGTCCAACACCTTTCCGGCGCAGTCCGAACGCACCCCGGTGGTCCGCTACCTCGAGGTGGTCCAGCCGCCCCGACCGCTGGCCGTGGAGGGACCGCTGCGGATCCTCGTGGTCCTGTCCTCCCCGACCGACCTCCCCGAGCTCGACGTCGAGGCGGAGTGGCGTCGGATGCAGGACCTGCTCGCTCCGCGCGTCGAATCGGGCGCGGTGCATCTCGACCGGCTGCCCGCGCCGACGACGGGCGAGCTGGCGGCGTGGTTGCGGTCGCACGCCACCCACGTCCTGCACGTCATCGGCCACGGCGACTACGACGAGACCCAGCAGGAAGGCGTCCTCTACTTCTGCGACCAGTACGGCCGCAGCCTCCCGGTCCCGGCCGGCGTCCTCGGGCCGTACCTCCACGACCACGACCCGCTGCGGCTGGTCTTCCTCAACGCCTGCCAGTCCGGCCGGCTCGGGGCCGCCGATCCGTTCAGTGGCATGGCCGGGAGGCTGGTCCAGCAGGACTGCACCGCCGTCGTCGCCATGCAGTTCCCGGTCAGTGACGGCGCGGCGACCGCCTTCACCGGCGAGTTCTACGCGGCGCTCGCGGACGGTATGCCCGTGGACCAGGCCGTCACCAGCGCTCGGAAGGGCTTGCTGGCCGGGTATGCGAGCGAGTGGGCGACGCCGGTGCTCTACCTCAACGCCCCGGACGGCCAGGTCTTCGAGGGAGTGGCCCCCAGCGCAGCCCCGCCGGCTGGCGCGCCGGCGGAGACTTCCCGCATACCGGCGCCCGCGGCTCCTCCGCTGCCGCGTCGCCGGCCCGGCCGCGGGCGGTTGATCGGCATCGCTGCCGTGGCCGCCGCGGCGGTTGCCGCAGTCGCGGTCTTCGCGATCACGCGCGGCTCCGACGGCTCGAGGGATGCCGGGCCGGAAGGGACGCCAGCCGCTTCGTCGGTGTCGACTTCGCCCGCGAGCGCATCCGCGGTCGCATCACCACCGGCCGGCGTGGTGCCGCCGGTGACGACGGCGACCGTCGCCTACCGGCCGGTCGAGGGTCCGCAGATCACGGCGCGGCGGCTGGCCACGCCCCCGACGATCGACGGACGCGGCGAGGACTGGCCGGCGACCGCGCCGGTCGTGGCCGACTATCTCGTCGCCGGGAACACCGCCACCGTCAAGGGTCTGTGGTCGCTCGGCTGGGACCCCGACAACCTCTACCTGCTCGTGCAGGTCGTCGACCCCGAGGTCACGACGACCAACGCGCAGAAC
>DATLQE010000450.1:0-3049 GCA_035535335.1 Lapillicoccus sp.
GCGTCGAACCGTTCCACCCAGGTGAGCGACTGGACGATCCCAGCGAACCGGCTGCCCATGACCATCCCCCCACCGTGGAGCCGCAGGATCGCCGGAGCGGCCTCGGTGTGGCCGTCCCGCGCGAACACGGTCACCGCGATCTCCCCGTCCTCAAAGCCGGGGATCGTGTGGTCGATCCGGGTGATCGGCCGCCCGGCGAGGAGCTCCTCGATGGTCACCGGCGGGGGCGCGTCTCGCATCGGCTGGATCATCTGCGGCGTCACGGTGGGCGGTAGGCGGTCGTGGATCGCCTCCAGGGTGACCGCGAGCTCCGGGTCGAACGGCGGCCGGATGAGGGTCACGGCGACCTCCCAGGTGTCGAGCCGCCTGCTCGGCGGCGCTCCGACGTGTCTATCCCAGAATCGACGTGCCCGGCCAGTCCTCAGGCCCGGCGCCGGCCTCGAGCGGTCCAGGGCCGGGTCACCGAGTCCCGCGACCGGTAGGGCATCGGCAGGAGCTCGATGCGGTTGTCGGACGAACCGTCGAGCAGGACGTCGACGGCCCGGCGGCCCATCTCGTAGTGCGGGATGGCCAGGCTGGAGAGGCCGGGGTTGAGCCAGCGCGCGACGTCGGAGTCGTCGAACGACACCACGGACAGGTCCTGAGGGATCGCCAGCCCGACCTGCTGTGCGGCCTGGTAGACCCCCATCGCCACCCGGTCGTTCAGCGCGATCATCGCGGTCGGCCGCTCCGCGGTCGGGTGTCCGAGCCGGCGCAGCACGGCCGTGCGGGCGTCCTGTGGCCACCAGCGACAGGACAGGTGCCCGAGCAGGGCATGGCCCGACTCGGCCAGCATCTGCTGGATGCCGTCGAGCCGCTGACGGCCCGGGTAGACCGTGGTCGGTACCTCGCCGACGAGGAGAATGCGGTCACCGTGACCGGCGGCGACGAGCTCTGCCGCGGCGCGGCGACCGGCGGCGAGGTCGTCCGGGACGACCGACGGCACCGACCGGCGGCGGTCGATGCAGTTGAGCATGACGACGGGTTTGCCGCGCAGGTTGGGCGGCAGAGCGGTGACCCGCATGGCCATCGACGCGAAGAGGAACTGGCCCACACCCCGGTCCACGAGCTCGCGGCTTTCCGAGACCTCCAGCGTCCGCAGGCCTTCCGTCTCGGTCATCAGCAGTGAATGGCCACGCTCCGTCGCCGCGGTGACGCAACCGCGGATCAGCTCGCCGGCGAACGGTTCGGTGCCGACGGTGTCGGAGATGAACCCGATCGACGGCGCCTGTACGGGCAACGAGGCACCCATCGGATTGCGGGGGACGTAGCTCAGCTCGCGCGCGGCCTGATGCACGCGCTCTTGGGTGCCCTCGGAGATGCGCATGTCGCGCCGGCCCGAAAGGACGAACGAGGCGGTCGTCACCGACACGCCGGCCAGACTCGCCACGTCGGACAACGTGACCTTGGCACTGCCTCTGCGCCCCACGGCCGATCGGTCTCCTGAAAGCTCGCCGCTCGGCCACCGCCGTCGGTCCTCCGAGGATAACGATTCGGCTACCGGCCCGTCGCCCCCCGTTCCCGGAGCCGGGTCAGCCGGTGCGCCAGGTACCGCTGCTCCGGCCGGCTCGACGTCAGTTCGACGGCCCGCGCATACTGTCGCTCCGCCTCGGCGAGGTCGCCGACCATCTCCAGCAGATGGGCGCGGACGGCCGGCAATCGGTGGTACCGCTCGAGACTCGGGTCGTCGACCATCGGCTGCAGGGCCGCGAGTCCGGCGGTGGGTCCGGCCGACATGCCGACGGCCACGGCGCGGTTCAGGGTGACCGCGGGGCTCGGCGAGACCTGGTCGAGCATCGAGTACAAGACGGCGATCTGAGCCCAGTCGGTGTCGTCGTAGCGCTGAGCGTCCGCGTGCACCGCGGCGATCGCCGCCTGGAGCTGGTATGCGCCGACGTGCCCGTGTGGGAGTACCTTCTCGAGGAGAGCCACGCCTTCGCCGACCAGCCCGGCGTCCCAGCGCGAACGATCCTGCTCCGCGAGCGGGACGAGATCGCCGCGCTCGTCGGTTCGGGCTGCGCGGCGAGCGTCGGTGAGGAGCATCAGCGCCAGGGCTCCCGCGATCTCGTCGTGGTCGGGAAGGTATGCGTGCAGCTGCCGGGTGAGCCGGATCGCCTCGTCGGCCAGGGAGGTGTCGAGCAGAGTGTCGCCGGTGCTGCGCGCGTACCCCTCGTTGAAGATGAGGTAAAGAACGTCGAGAACCGCGGCCACGCGGGCCGGGAGTTCCTCGGAGGTCGGCTTCTCGAATCGAACTGCGCTGTCCCGCAACGTGGTTCGGGCGCGACTGAGCCGCTGCGCCATCGTCGGCTCGGGAACGAGGAACGCCGTGGCGATGGCCGCGGTCGGCAGTCCCGACACGGCGCGGAGGGTCAGCGCTACCTGTGACGGACGAGTGAGCAGTGGATGGCAGCAGAGCAGGAGGAGCACAAGCGTGTCGTCGCCGCCGGGGCTGGTGTCGTCGTCGGCGGCTGGGCCGACGTAGGCATCGGCCGGCTGGGCGGTGCCCACGGTCTCCTCCCGGACGGCGCGGGACCGGTTGGACCGCAGCTGGTCGATCAGCCGGCGGGAGGCGACGCGGATCAGCCACCCCCGCGGGTTGTCCGGGACGCCGTCGCGCGGCCACTGGTCGGCCGCGGCCGCCAGGGCCTCCTGAGCGGCGTCCTCGCAATCGGCGTAGTCACCGTGCCGCCGGAGCAGCGCCGCGAGGACGTGCGGCGACTCGCGTCGCCACACGTCCTCGAGCTCCGGTTCGGTCACTGGTCGTCGCCGCCACCGGACATCGTGGGCCGCAGCTCGACCGTCTCCCCGGGCCCGATCAGGCGGGCGGCGACCGCCTCGGCGCGCTCCTGCGTCTCCACGTCGATGAGGAAGAACCCGGCGAGGTGTTCCTTGGCCTCCGAGTACGGGCCGTCGGTGGCCAGCGGGCGTCCGGCGTCCCATCGGTACAGCCGGGCGGCACTCGGAGCGGCCAACGCTTCCCCGCCCACCAGCTCGCCGTTGTCGGACAGCT
>DATLQE010000451.1:0-4461 GCA_035535335.1 Lapillicoccus sp.
ATTGCCGCAGAGGTACATGTCGCGCTCCGCCACGTCCGGCACCAGCTGCACCAAGGCCTCGACGTCCCCGAGGTGGGCAGCGGACAACGGAAGCCAGCTGTCCCGCCCGGGGATGCGGGGGCCAGGCACCGTCACCACGCGCGCCCCGCGTTCGGCGGCCAACGCGGCCAGCTCGTCGCGGAACAGGACGTCGGCCGAGGAGTGGATGCGGTAGATGAGGACGACGTCGCCCGGCTGCTGAGGCAGGCCCTCCACAAGGGCGCGCATCGGCGTGACCCCGATCCCGGAGGCCATGAGGAGGACCTTGTCGCCGGTCCGGACGCCCTCGTGCAGCCGGCCGTACGGCCCCTCGACGAGGACCCGCGCGCCGGGCCGCAGCTGGTCCAGGCCGGTCGATCCGTCGCCCACGTGCACCGCCGTGATCCGCAGCCGGAAGCCGTCCGGCGCCGCCGACAGCGAGAACGGGTGCGCGCGGGTCCAGCCGGGCCGGTCGAGGAACCGCCACATCAGGTACTGCCCCGCCCGGGCTCCGAGACGCTCGAGGTCCCGACCCGACATCACCACCGACGTCACCCCGAGCGTCTCGCGACGCACCTCGTGGACCACGAGCCGGTGTCGCCAGGACCGGACCAGCGGCAGGACTACCCGGAACGCGAGGACGCAGCCGACTGCGACCGCGTACAAGCCCCACCAGAACACCGTCCCGGCGAGGTTGCCCACGAAGTCCTGCCCGGTCCACAGCTGGTGCGGCAGAGCCAGCCCCACGCCGAGGTAGGCATAGAGGTGCAGCAGGTGCCAGCTCTCGTAGCGCAGCCGAGAGCGCGCCCTTCTGACCGATGTGACGACCACCATCGTGAGGGCCGCCGTGCCGGCCACCGCGAGGAGCATCGCCGGGTAGTTGACGACGAAGTCGACGAGGGTTCCCCAGACCCCGAGCTGGGTCGAGGCCGCATACCCGAGGGTCGTGAGGACGATGTGCGCCCACATCAGGTGGAACGACGTGAACCCTGTGAGCCGGTGGGTCCGCGCGATCACGTCCTGGCCGAAACTGGCCTCCAGGAACGGAACTCGCGCCATGAGGATCACCTGGATGAGGAGAAGGTCCGACGCGAGCAGCGCGGTGAGGCGACCCAACGAGTGGAGCGCCCCGCTGACCGAGCCCATCTCCTGCGGGGCCTGCCCCTTGACCCACAGCGCCACGACGCACACGACCGAGAGACAACCGAGAGCGACGGCCAGCTGACGCCACCAGGCGGGCGCGATGGCTGGGCGGCGTCCCGCGGCCCGTGCGGCCCCGTCGACCACACGCTGGAGGACCTGCCTGGCCGGCGAGGCCGTGGTCACCGCGGGAGCGCCCGTGACCACATCGTGGCGCGGCGGTCTGTGGACGAGCTGTGGCGCAGTCATGTCAGGGCCACACCCCCAGCAGCTGCAGGGAGAGCCGCACGACGAACGCCGACACGACGACGAGAAAGACGATCCGGACGAACCCACTGCCGAGCCGTACCGCGGTGCGCGCACCCAGGTAGCCGCCGAGCAGGTTGGCCGCCGCCATGACGACGCCGACCTTGACCATCACGTGGCCACCGGGTGCGAACACGAGCAGGGCTCCGAGGTTCGTCGCGACGTTGGCGATCTTGGCCTTGGCGCTCGCCTCGAGGAAGGCATACCCCAGCAGGCCCACCAGGGTGAAGACGAGGAAGGAGCCGGTTCCGGGGCCGAGTGCCCCGTCGTAGACGCCGATGACGAATCCGGTCACCATGGCCGCGACCCGGTGCTTGTGACCGCTCCACCGCAAGGCCGTCTCGCGCCCGAGCTCCGGCTTGAGCAGCGTGTAGGCGCCCACGACGATCAGACAGACCAGCACGATCGGGTTGAAGGCGGCCTTGGGGATGTTCAGGCCGATCAGGGCGCCGACGACCGACCCGACAAACGCCACAGCCGCCATGGGCAGTGCGGTGCGCAGGTCCGGGTGGACGCGCCGGTAGTACGTGACCGCACTGGTCGTCGTGCCGAACACCGAGCTGAACTTGTTGGTGGCGAGGATCTGCGCCGGCGAGGCGGTGGGAAACCCGAACAGCAGGGCCGGCAGCTGGACCAGGCCGCCACCGCCGACCACCGCGTCCACCCAGCCGGCCAGGAGAGCCGCCCCGGTGACGAAGAGGACAGTGAGCAGGGAAGGGTCCACCGCGGCGTCCGGCATGGCTGTTCACCGCCGTCCGTCCCAGCGCAGCACGATGTCGAGAACGTCCTTCAGCTCGTGGGCGACGGCGTCCGGGGTCGCGTCGTGCGCGACCTGCTGGTACTCCGGGATGTCGCTGTGCGGCACGAGGATGGCCCGCATGCCAGCCGACTGCGGGCCGTGCACGTCCTCGTACCCCCGGTCGCCGACGTAGACGCACTCGGCGGGATCGACGCCGATCCGGCGCGACGCCTCGAAGAAGATCTCGGGATTCGGTTTCACCCAAGGCGTCTCGCTGGAGTAGACGTCGGCCTCGACGAGGTGGAGCACCCCGTCACGCTCGAGCAGTCCGCGGTGGTAGTCGCGGGACCAGATGGTGTTGGAGAGCACGCCCACGCGGATGCCGTTGTCTCGCAGGGCTTGCCAGAGCGGTCCGATCTGCGGGTCCGTCCACGTGTGCGGTTCCCAGAACGCTTTGTATGCCGCCAATCCCGCCACCGCGCGCGGGTCGTCGGCGACGACGCCGGCCTCCGCCAGGATCTCCTCGAGCCGGGCGGAGGCGCCCTCGGCGCGACCGCGGCCCCATCCCGCGCTCTCGGCCTCCCAGATCCGTCCGGCCAGCTCCTCGGCCAGGCCGGGGTCCATCTCGTCGACGTGGTACTCCCGGGCGAAGACGCGCCACTGCTCGTCGACGTCCACCGTGTGCCACGGCGTGATGGTGCCGCCCCAGTCGAAGATGACCGCACCGACCGCACTCGACGTGCCGTCCGCTCCCGCTGCTCCCCAGTCCCCCCTCGCGCCCCCGATCATGGCGGGGGATGGCGGAGGCCGCGGACCTCCGCGACCACCTCCGCCACCGCCGAGTCGACGTCGACGACGCGGCGGTCCCCCGAGCGCCGGTCCTTCACCTCGATCGTCCCGTCGACGAGCCCACGGCCCACGACGACGATCGTCGGGATGCCGAGAAGCTCGGAGTCCTTGAACTTCACTCCAGGGCTCACCTGGCGGCGGTCGTCGTAGAGCACCTCGAGCCCGGCCGACTCGAGCTCGACCACGATCTCCTGGGCCTTCAGGTAGACGTCGTCGTCCTTGCCGGTGGCCACGACGTGGACGTCGGCCGGGCTGATCTCACGCGGCCAGCACAGGCCCAGCTGGTCGTGGTTGCCTTCGGCCACCGCGGCGACGGCCCGGGACACCCCGACGCCGTACGAACCCATCGTCACCGTGACGAGCTTCCCCGTCTCGTCGAGGACCTTGAGGTTCAGCGCCTCGGCGTACTTCCTTCCCAGCTGGAAGATGTGGCCCATCTCGATGCCGCGGGCCGCCTCCAGGCGGTGGCCGCAGCTCGGGCACTCGTCTCCGGCCCGGACCTCGGCCGCCTCAATGGTGCCGTCTGGTGTGAAGTCACGACCCACGACGAGGTCGAGCACGTGCTTGCCCGGCGTGTCCGCCCCGGTGACCCACCGGGTTCCGGCCACGACCCGCGGGTCCACGAGGTAGCGCACCCCCGCCGCTTTGCCCTCGCCGAGTACCCCAGGACCGATGTAGCCCTTGACCAGTGCCCGATTCCCCTCGAAGTCCTCGAACACCGTTGCTACGGAAGGGTCCAGCTGAGCGCCGAGCCGCTTCTCGTCGACGTCGCGGTCGCCAGGGACCCCGATGGCGAGCACCTCAGAGGTGCCGTCGGGCGCGGTCACCGTGACGAGCACGTTCTTGAGGGTGTCCCCCGCTTCCCAGGGCCGGTCGTCCCGCGGGTGGTGCGCGTTGAGGTGGTCGACCAACGTGGCGATGGTCGGGGTGTCAGGCGTGTCCTCGACGTGGGCCGGCGGCGCGTCGGACCAGTCCTCAGCCGGCGGGACGGGCACCCGCACGGCCTCGACGTTGGCCGCATACCCGCAGTTCGGGCACCGCACGTAGGTGTCCTCGCCGTTCTCGGCGGTCGCGAGGAACTCCTCGCTCTTGCTGCCGCCCATCGCGCCCGCCATCGCCTGGACGATGACGTAGTGGAAGCCGAGCCGGTCGAAGATCCGGGTGTAGGCCTCGCGCTGCTGGTCGTAGCTCTTCTGCAGCCCGGCGTCGTCGACGTCGAAGGAGTACGCGTCCTTCATGACGAACTCGCGGCCACGGAGGATGCCCGCCCGCGGACGGGCCTCGTCGCGGTACTTGTTCTGGATCTGGTAGAGCGTGACCGGAAGGTCCTTGTAGGACGAGTACATGTCCTTGACCGCGAGCGTGAACAGCTCCTCGTGGGTCGGCCCGAGCAGGTAGTCGGCGTCCTT
>DATLQE010000452.1:0-10448 GCA_035535335.1 Lapillicoccus sp.
CAAGAAGGGCTACGACCCCGTGCTCGGGGCCCGGCCGCTGCGCCGGACCATCCAGCGCGAGATCGAGGACGCCCTGTCGGAGAAGATCCTCTACGGCGAGCTGAAGTCGGGCGAGTTCGTCCTCGTCGACACCCCGTGGTCTTCGTCGGCGGACGAGGGCTGGAAGGACGCCACCTTCACCTTCACGGGCAGCAAGCGCGAGGAGACCCTTCCGGAGATCCCCGACACGCCGCCGGTCGACACGGTCGGCAGCGGGCCGCAGGACTCGACGGGCGCCGCGTCCGCCTGATCCGCTCGCGACGACGCGAAGGCCGCCTCCCGACCGGGAGGCGGCCTTCCGCGTCCGCGTGTCCGCGAGCCTTCGCATACCCCAAGAGCAGAGGGTACGCGGGTCAGCCCACGAAGTCCTGGGTCACCCACCACACGCCGCGCGAGTCGCGGTAGGCGCCGATGCCGATCCCGCTGTAGGACGCGCCGAGGATGTTGGCGCGATGTCCCGGGGAGTTCATAAAGGCAGCGACCATCGACGCGGGAGACGACGAGCTGTTCATCCCGACGTTCTCGGCGGCCGCGTGGGCGCCGCACCGGCTGAGGACCGGGCTCAGCGACTGGTGCGAGAGCCCGCCTTCGGCGGCCATGTGCGGCGACCACGGCTCCGCGAACTCGTCCGGGCACGCCTGCGCCGTGAGCGCCGGTAAACCCGCTGCGGTCCGCTCGGCGTTGACGAGCGCGAGGATCTGACCCTCGTAGGTGGCGGTGCTGGTGGTCGACGGCGGCGGGCTGGGCGTCGCAGAGGGTGTCGGGACGGACGTGGAGCTGGGCCGGGGCGTCGAGCGCGACGTCGTCGTGGTCGGGGCCGGCGTGCGCGTCGCCGTCCGTCGGGCGGACGTCGTCGTGGTCGACTCCGCGGCTGGGGCTGGCGTCGTGCTCGTCGGTGACGGGGTGGCGGACGGCGTCGATGCGAGGGGCGCCGCCGTCGTCGTGGTGGCCGGCCCGGCTGCGGAGACCGTGCCACGGGCGGGCGGCGCGGCCTCCGGATCCGTGTTCCGGCAGGCCGCGAGACTACCGACGAGCAGCACCACAGCCCCGGCGCCGACGGCGAACGACCCAGTCCGTCTCGACATGGCCGACGAACCTACCCTAATCAGTGCTGATCATCGTGTTCCGGACACCATTCGGTCACCGACCCCGGTACGCGGCACCCAGCATGACGTCGTACGCTGTACCCGAGCGCGCCGCACGAGTTCGTCAGGTCACGCCCCGCAGCGAGCTAGCCGCGGCTGCGCCACCCACCTTCGGCGGAAGCCGACGCAGCGATGACCCGGGACGTCCGGCCGTGTGCGCCAGGGACCTCACGGGCACCTCGCCCGAGTGGCGACCGAAGGTGAGACCGAATGAACCGGAATCGGTCAACCAGAGCAGGAGGACCATGCCGACCACCGACCGCCGTCGGTCGCCTCGACGCGCTTCGACGCCATCGTCGGCGACGGCGCTTGCGGGCGGGAGCGCCGTGACCAACGGCGCCGTCCCGGATGCTCCGGACACCAAGAACATCCGCGCGGGCGGCTCGGGGAACGGTTCGGGGAACGGATCCGGTACCGGCTCGACCGGCCACCAGGGAAGTGGGCGGCAGCGCTCCGGCGACGACCCAGCGCCGATCATCCCTATCCTCGCCCGGCGGGTCCGGGAGGTCGAGGCCAAGTCGTTGGAGGGCAAGGTCGGGCCCGCCAAGCGCACGAAGTTCCAGGTCATCGCCCTGCTCGTCCGAGAGGAGCGGGCCCGCATCAAGTCGGACCCGGCGATCACGGCGGCCGCCCGGACCGAGCTGCTCAAGCGCTTGGACGGCGTGGCGACCATCTTGGCCAAGACGGCCGCCCACGACACCAGCCTGCTGCGCCTCCTAGACGGCAACGCCACTCCAGGTCCCGCGGCGCACCGGATGCGCCTGGAGTGGCTGCTCGAGTCCGGCGCGGAGATCTCTCCCGAGGAAATGGCGACCGCCTCCAGCACGCCGTCGCGCGCACCGGCGGTCTCCGCCGAGCTCGCGGCCAAGCAGGTCGTCCCGGCGTCGGTTCCGGCCCGGGTCCGCGCGAACCCGTTCCTGGCTCCCGACCTCAGCCATCTGCGCGACGAGGACTACCAGCCAGGCCTGCTCGCCCGGTGGGACCTCATGGACCCGCTCTACCGCGCGTTCGAGCAAGGGGCCGGCGGCGGGTCGGCGTCGATGGACCTGCCGCCGCTGCCGTCGATCGACCGGTACTCGCCGCCCGGCCTCGAGCTGATGCCACACCAGATCCGGATGATCGAGGCGGTCCGCGAGGGGCACCGGACCTTTCTCCTCGCCGACGAGCCGGGTCTCGGCAAGACGGCGCAGTCGGTCATCGCGGCGTCGGTGACGAACGCATACCCGATGCTCGCCGTCGTCCCGAACGTCGTGAAGATCAACTGGGCCCGTGAGGTCGAGCGGTGGACGCCGCACCGCCGGGTGACCGTGATCCACGGCGACGGTGTGGACGTCGACGCGTTCGCGGACGTCTTCGTCGTCAACTACACCGTGCTCGACCGGCACCTGTCGTGGCTGTCGACCTTCGGGTTCCGGTCGATGGTCGTCGACGAGGCGCACTTCATCAAGAACCTCACCTCGCAGCGCTCACAGCACGTGCTGGCGCTGTCCCAGGAGATCCGCGACAACACACCCGGCGGAGATCCGCTGCTGCTCGCGCTCACCGGTACCCCGCTCATCAACGACGTCGAGGACTTCAACGCGATCTGGCGGTTCCTCGGCTGGGTCAAGGGCGACCAGCCGGCGCCGAAGCTCATGCGCAAGCTGGAGGCCAACGGCCTCACTCCGGCCGATCGTGGCTTCTACCCCGAGGCCCGCGCGGCCGTCATCGACATGGGCATCGTCCGGCGCCGCAAGGTCGACGTGGCCAAGGACCTGCCCGACAAGCGCATCGCCGACATCCCGGTCGAGCTGGACGACGAGGCAGCGCGGTCGATCCGGGCCTCGGAACGGGAGCTGGGGCAGCGCCTGCTGGCCAGCTACCGGCGACTGCTCGCCGCCCGCGAGGCGGAGCAGGGCGACGGCCAGGGCGGTGTGCTGGCGGTCTCGGCGGCGGCCTCCGTCGAGGTCGACGAGGAGCTCATGCGGCGGGTATGCGTCCAGGAGCTCGAGTCGTCGAAGTCCACTGGCGGCGGGGGTGAGAACGTCTTCACTATGGTCCGCCGGATCGGCCAGGCCAAGGCGCCGCTGGCCGCGGACTACACCGCCCAGCTGGCTCGCTCGGTCGGCAAGGTGGTCTTCTTCGCCAAGCACATCGACGTCATGGACACCGCCGAGCGGATCCTCGCCGAGGCCGAGCTGACGACCGTCTCGATCCGCGGCGACCAGACCGGAACGCAGCGGCAGCAGGCGATCGACGCGTTCCAGAAGGACCCGAACGTCTCCGTGGCGGTCTGCTCGCTCCTCGCCGCCGGCGTCGGGCTGAACCTGCACGCCGCGTCCAACGTCGTGCTCGCCGAGCTGTCCTGGACCGCCGCCGAGCAGCAGCAGGCGATCGACCGCGTCCACCGCATCGGCCAGGACGAGCCGGTGACGGCGTGGCGGATCCTCGCGGCGCAGACCATCGACAGCAAGATCGCCGAGCTGATCGACAGCAAGCAGGGCCTGGCGGCGCGAGCGCTCGACGGCAGCGACGAGGAGATCGGCTCCGGCGACTCCATCCAGCTCGACGCCCTCATCCACCTGCTGCGCCAGGCGCTGACCGGCCGCTGATGTCGGGCTGCGGATGATCGAAGGCGTCGTGGTGCGGCGGGCCCGCACTCCGGACGTCCGTGCGATCCGTTCTCTGGTCGAGCCCATGACCTGGTCTGGGCGCGTTGTCGAGAAACATGCCGTCGCCTACTACGAAGCGGTGCGCGAATTCCGGGTCGTCGAGCTCGACCACGAGGTCGTCGGCTGCGGTGCCCTCCACGTGATGTGGGAGGACCTCGCCGAGGTGCGGACCGTCGCGGTGCGGCCCGAGTTCAAGGGGCGGGGACTGGGCTCGGCTCTGTTGCTCGACCTGCTTCAGGACGCTCGGGACCTGGGGGTCCAGCGGGTGTTCTGCCTCACCTTCGAGACCGCGTTCTTCGGTCGGCACGGATTCCGGCCCATCGACGGACAGGCGGTGGAACCGCAGGTGTATGCCGAGCTGCTCCAGTCGTACGACGAAGGCGTGGCCGAGTTCCTGGACCTGGAGCGGGTCAAGCCCAACACGCTCGGCAACACGAGGATGCTGTTGGCGCTATGAGCTTCCTCAGCATCCTCACCGGCTCGTTCTCGACTCCGGCCGGGGACAACCCGACCGTTGCCGTCATGGAGGCGGCGTACCGTCATTCCGGCCTCGACGCGCGGTACCTCAACTGCGAGGTCCCGCCCGAGGGGTTGGCCGACGCGGTGCGCGGCGCCCGCGCGATGGGCTGGGCGGGCTTCAACTGCTCGATCCCGCACAAGGTCGCTGTTCTCGATCACCTCGACGGGTTGGCCGATTCGGCCCGGATCATCGGCGCCGTCAACTGCGTCGTGATCGACGGCGGCGTCATGACCGGGGAGAACACCGACGGGCAGGGCTTCGTCAGCGCGCTGCGGACGATGCGCGACCCGGCCGGCGCGAGGGTATGCGTCCTCGGCGCCGGCGGGGCCGCCCGGGCCATCGTCGTGGAGACGGCGTTGGCCGGTGCGGCGCACGTGACCGTCATGGCCCGCCGCGCCAATGAGGTGGAGACGCTGGCGGACCTGGTGCGGACGCATACCCCTGCCTCCGCGGACGCCGTGGAGCTGGCACCGTCCGCAGCCGTCCCGCCGGGAACCGACATCCTCGTGAACGCGACCCAGGCTGGCCTCTACCCCGACGTGGAGGGCATGGTCGACCTCGACCTGGAGACCCTCGCCGGTGTCGACCTGGTTTCCGACGTCGTCCCGAACCCACCCCAGACCCGACTGCTCCGCGAGGCGCAGGACCGCGGCTGCCCGACCCTCGACGGGCTGGGGATGCTTGTGGCGCAGGCGGCCATGAACATGGAGCTCGGGACCGGCGTTCCCGCCGACCGGCTGGTCATGCGGCGCGCGCTCGAGCAGGCGCTGCGAATCTGACGCGCCTCAGCGCCGGCCGCGCTGAGGCATCGGCATCGTCGACTGGCCGACGTGCTCGCCGATCCACTCGACCATCGGCCGGATCGCTCGCCAGTCGTCGCGGACGTAACGCACAACCGACCCCGTGCTCATCCAGGCCGGCGTGCCACGGTCGCGCCAGGCGATGAGGCTCTTGTGGCGCAGCAGCTCGAGGCGGGGATGGTCGGCCGGGACCCCCTTCGGTCGAGTGGCGAGGGTCTCGCCGCCGATCTCGAAGCCCTTGCGATCCAACCCATCCACCATCGCGACGAGAGCCGTGCCCGACGTGTCAGCGTCCAGCGCCGCGCGATACCGGGCGACCTGGTCGGGCATCTCGTGCATGTAGCCCCCGCCCGTGACTAGACCATCCGAGCCGACTCGCACGTAGTAGCCGGCGCCACCAGGAGCGGAGACGATGGCGCCCTGCTCCGTCTTGTACGGCGTCTTGTCGGCCGAGAACCGGACGTCGCGGTACGGCCGGAAGATCCGCGCCTCGCCGAACTCGTCGGCGAGGGCATCGGTGAGCGCAACGAACGGCTCCCGCACCGACCGCTCGTAGCGCTCCTTGTTGGCCGCCCACCAGTCCTTGGTGTTGTTCACCTCGAGCTCGGCGTAGAACGCGACGGCGTCAAGGGGTATGCCGGCGGCGGCCATGGGAGCAAGCCTAGGCGGGCCAATCTCGGCGATGGGCGACGACCGCGAACAGTGGGTCACCACAGTAGCCGGTCTCCGGGTCGGGGGTCCGCCGTGACGCACCGGCTCCTCGAAGCCACCGGCTGCCCTGACGTATGCGTCGATGATCGTGCAGCGTCCGTCGTCATCGGCAAGCAGCCACCCGTAGACCGCCTTGGTCGGGAAGCAGCGGTTTGAGAACGTGATGGCCAGCGGAGCACCGGGCCGGAGGACCCGCGCCGCCTCGCGGAGAACGTCCACCGGCCGGACCAGGTAGTCGATGGACACACAGCACAGCACCGCGTCGAAAGTGGCGTCGCCGAAGGGCAGCTGCGGCGCGCGGTCAGCGGCTCGCCGAGTAGATCCGCCGGACCACGTCCTCGATGCCCGGCTCCTCGATGGTCAGGTCCCGCACCTCGGCCCGGGCGCTGACCGCCGCGAGGACGGCGGCGGCCGTCGTGGCGGTGGCGTCGAAGGCCAGCCGCTGTCGCAGCCCGTCGCCCTCGACGGCGAGCAGCCTCGTCCGAGGAACGTCGGCGAGCGGCGGCGTCGGTGCCGCCAGATCGACGACGAGGACCCGTTCCGCTCCGACCGTGGCGGCCAGGGCGGGGAAGCTCCCGTCGAACGCCAGGTTCCCGTGGTCGACGACGAGGATGCGCTCGCACAGGCGCTCGACGTCGCCCATGTCGTGGGTGGTGAGCAGCAGGGTGGTGCCCCGCTCGGCCCGTTCGGCCCGGAGGAACTCCCGGAGCCGCTGCTTGCTGAGCACGTCCAGCCCGATCGTCGGCTCGTCGAGGACGAGCAGCTCGGGGGCGTGCAGCAGGGCGGCGGCGATCTCGGCCCGCATCCGCTGGCCCAGCGACAGCTGGCGCACCGGCATATCGAGGGTGTCGCCCATCTCAAGCTGCTCGACGAGCGTCGCCGACCGTCGGCGGACCTGCTCGCGCGGGAGGCCGTGGATGGCTCCGAGGATGGTGAACGACTCACGCAGCGGTAGGTCCCACCACAGCTGCGAGCGCTGGCCGAAGACGACGCCCACCCGCCGGGCCACGTCACGCCGGCGACGCAGCGGGTCGAGGCCACCGGTCCGCACGGTGCCGGACGTCGGCCGCAGGATGCCGGTGAGCATCTTGATGGTCGTGGACTTGCCCGCGCCGTTGGCCCCAATGTAGCCGACCGACTCGCCCGGAGTCACCGCCCAGGTCATCCCGTCGACGGCCCGGATCGGGTCTGCGCCGCGCCGCCGGAAGACCCGGGTCAGCCGGTCCAGTGCGAGGATCGGCGCCGCACTCATCCGCCGGCGCCTTGGTAATGACGGGTACCTGCTCGCCACAACAGCAGCGCGACGCCCCACGCGACCGCGGCGGCGAGCGGGCTGCACCAGCCCAGCCAGGCCGGCAGCAACGTCGCTCCGGGAAGGTCGAGGAGTACGACGGTGGGGAGGTAGGCGACGAACGCCGCCGGCACGACGTACGTGAACAGGACCCGCAGCGGGTTGGGGAAGACCTGCGTCGAGTTCTGCGACGCATACGCACCGCCGTAGACGAGCCCGTTGGTGAGCTCACTGGCGTCGACAAGGAAGAACTGCAGCGCGCTGGCGCAGACGAACAGCGCGGCCACGATGGCCGTTCCGGAGAGCACGGCCAGCCCGACGACGACGACATTGCGCCCGGACCAGCCGATCTCGTTGATGCGCAACGCGATCCCAAAGGTGACGAGGCCGACGCCGAGCCGGCCGAACCGGCGCAGCGAGATGTCGCTGGTGATCAGCTGCGCGAGCAGGGGCAGTGGCCGCAGGTAGAACGCGTCGACCGTCCCGGCCCGGATGAACGCCGGCAGGGTGTCGAGGTGCCCCACGAGCATGTCGGCGAGCGAGTACGAGATGTTGGCCAGCGCGAACAGCATCAGCGCCTCGGCCAACGTCAGTCCACCGAGCCGCGGCACGTTGTGGAAGATGACGTAGACCTCGGCCAGCTCGGTCAGCCCGACGAGCAGCGTGCCGAGGACATCGGTGGCGAAGGAGACCCGGTATGCGGTCTGGGCTCGCACGCGGGCCGTGAGCAGCGTCCGGTATGCGTGCAGATCGGTGCGGAGGTCAGCCACCCTGCACCTCCAGGACCCGTCGCCCGCGCCGGGTCAAGAGCTGCCCCAGGGCGAGCGCGCCGGCGGCCCACGCCAGCTGGACGCCGAGGATCGGGAGGGCCTCACCCAGTCCGGCGCGACCGCTGAGCAGGTCGATCGGCGCCTGGAACATCGAGGGGAAGGGTGTGCACCGGGCGACGACCAGCAGCCAGTCGGGGAACCAGTGCACGGGGACGAACAGCCCGGCGAGGAATCCGCTCGCGACCATGTAGACCAGCTGCACTCCCCGGTTCTGGATCAGCCAGAACGAGGTGAGGTTGACGGCATACCGGCAGCCGAAGGAGATGACGACCCCGAGGAGCACGCTGACCACGGCCAGCGCGGCTACGGCGGGGCCTTGTGGCGCCGACACCCCGAAGAACAGGGCGCCGACGGCGACGCTGGGCACCCCCCGCGCGAGGGCCTGCAGCGCGGCCCGGCCGAGATCGCCGGCGAGGTAGGCGACCTGCGGGTCCAGAGGCCGGGCGAAGTCGACCGCGATGTCGCCGGAGCGGACCCGGTCCGACACCTCGCTCCAGCCGAACAACCCCACGGACGCCACCAGGCCCTGGCTCCACCAGACGTAAGAGCTGGCCTGGGCATCGGAGTATCCCGCGATCGTCGTCCCCGCGGCGGCCAGCGCAGCCAGGAGGATCGACGCGCGGATGAGGCCGAAGACGGTGTTCGTCACCAGTCCGGCGAACGTCGCGAGCCGGTACGTCGAGTACCGCCGGAACCCGGCTCGGGCGAGTACCCAGAACACGCCGACGTCGCGGCGCCAGCCCTGCCCGCGCACAAACGCGAGAACTTACCCGTCGCGGTTCGGCGTCACAAGCAGGCCAATTCGGCACCGCGCGCCGGGATGCGCGTGTGCCGCAGGTGGCTAGGGTGACCGGTATGGCAGCCGCCCAAGCGGGGCAGGAACCGGACCTGGTCGTCGTCATGGGCGTCTCGGGGTCGGGCAAGACGACGGTCGCCAAGGGCATCGCCGTGAGCATGCACTGGATCTTCGCCGAGGGCGACGCCTTCCACCCGGAGGCCAACGTCGAGAAGATGCACAGCGGCATCCCACTCACCGACGAGGACCGCTGGCCGTGGCTGCGCCTCATCGGAGAGTGGATGAGCGAGCAGGAAAAGGCCGGGATCTCCTCGGTCGTCACCTGTTCCGCCCTGCGCCGCGTCTACCGTGACCTGCTCCGGGAGGGCCGTCCGGCCGTCCGGTTCTGCCACGTCGCCTTGCCCGAGTCGACGATCGCCGACCGCCTCGAGCATCGCGAGGGCCATTACATGCCTCCGTCGTTGCTGCCCAGCCAGCTCGCCACGCTCGAACCGCTCGAGCCCGACGAGCCAGGCGTGACCGTCTCCGGGGAGGGCCCCCAGACCGAGGTGCTCACCCGCGCGCTCCACGCTCTCGGACTCACTCCGCCCGTCTGAACCGCTCGCCACAGGAGGTCGCATGTCCGCCACCGTCGCCGCCGCCTCGACCCTCGTCGCCCCGACCCTCCCGGCCGCCGACCCCATCAGCTCCGCCGGCAACACCCAGCTGATCCTCGCCCTCCTGGTCGGCATCGCCGTCATCGTCGGGCTGATCACCGTGCTCAAGATGCACCCGTTCCTCGCGCTGATCCTCGGCTCGGCGGCCCTGGCGCTGGTGGCCTGGATCCCACCGACTGCCGCCCTCACCAGCTTCATCAACGGGTTCGGCTCGACCGCGGGAGCGGTCGGCATCCTCATCGCTCTCGGCGCGATGCTCGGGAAGCTGCTGTCCGACTCCGGAGGCGCTGACACGATCGTCAGCCGGATCATCCAGCGACTGGGCGGCAGCAAGCTTCCCTGGGGCATGGCCCTCATCGCGGCGATCATCGGGTTGCCGCTCTTCTTCGAGGTCGGCGTGGTGATCCTCGTCCCGGTGGTCATCCTCGTGGCCCGGCGCACGAACTCCACCCTGATGCGAATCGGCATCCCGGCGCTGGCCGGCCTGTCCGTCCTTCACGGGCTGGTCCCGCCGCACCCCGGCCCGCAGACGGCGATCGCGCTGCTCAAGGCCGACCAGACCCAGACCCTGGTCTTCGGACTGCTCATCGCGATCCCGACGCTGATCATCTCCGGGCCGCTGCTGGGTCGGCTCATGGACCGATGGGTACCGGTGTACGCGCCCGCGTCCCTCGGTGAGGACGCCATCGACGCGCGGACCCACGACCGGGAGATGCAGACGACGTCCGTCGGCAGCGGGTCGGCCGGGTCGGCCGGGTCGGCCGGGTCGGCCGCGTCGGACTCGACGACCGGTCCGATCGCCGACGAGTCCCGGACGACCGGCACCCAGGTGCGCGGTCCCGGCGAGGACGACCCCGGGCTGCTGGCCACCCAGGGCATCGGATCGGCCGCGCCGCGGCTCGCCAAGCGGCCCTCGTTCGGTGCCGCCCTCATCACCATCGTGCTGCCGGTGCTCCTCATGCTCCTCAAGGGCGTCGGCGACCTCACCACGGCGGCCAACACCGTGCCG
>DATLQE010000453.1:0-2553 GCA_035535335.1 Lapillicoccus sp.
GGCTGCCTCGACGTGCCGACGTCGGGCCGATACCGGCTCGCCGGCGTCGACGTCGGCGTCATGGACGAGGAGGACCTCGCGGACGTCCGCAACCGCCGGGTTGGCTTCGTGTTCCAGCAGTTCAACCTGCTTCCCGCGCTCGCCGCGCAGCGCAACGTGGAGCTGCCCCTCATGTATGCGCGCGTGCCGCGAGCCGAGCGGCGGCGCCGGGCGACAGAGGCGCTGGAGCGGGTGGGCCTCGAGGACCGGCTCGACCACCGGCCCGGTGAGCTCTCCGGCGGCCAGCAGCAGCGAGTCTCGATCGCCCGTGCCCTGGTCACCGACCCGGACCTCGTGCTCGCCGACGAGCCGACCGGCAACCTCGACACCGCCTCCACGCTCGACGTGCTCTCCCTCTTCGCGGAGCTGCACGAGCAGGGCCGAACGGTCGTCCTCATCACCCACGAGCGCGACGTGGCCCGCCAGGCGGGGCGGACGGTGCTCATCCGCGACGGCCACCTCTACCACTCGCACGAGGAAGAAGTGGCGGCGACCGAGGCGCTGGCGGCCACCCGCATACCCCTTTGGGAGCACTCGAACGAGGTCGAGCGGTGACCTGGGCGGACAGCTTCCGAACGGCATACGAGGCGATCCTCGCCCGCCGGATGCGGTCGGTGCTCACCATGCTCGGGATCCTCATCGGGATCGCCGCCGTCATGCTCACCGTCGGGCTCGGCCAGGGCGCGCAGGAGCGCGTCGCCAGTGCCATCAACGCCCTGGGCTCCAACCTGCTCATCGTGACGCCGGGCAGCACGACGTCGTCGTCCGGCTTCCGCGGCGGCCAGGGCTCGGCGACGACGCTCACCGTCGGTGACGCCGACATGCTGGCCGACCCGGCCATCGCGCCCGACGTGGCGGCCGTCGCTCCCGCCTCGGCGTCGAACCAGGCTCTGGCGGCTGGGTCACAGACGTGGACCTCGTCGGTCGTGGGGACCACGCCGTCCTGGCTTACCGTCCGGGCACGGACGGTCACGAACGGCCGATTCTTCACCGACGCCGACCTCGCTTCCGGGAACCCCGTGGCGGTCCTCGGCTCGACCACGGCCGGCGAGCTCCTCACCGGGAACCCCATCGGCCAGAGCGTGACGGTGAACAGCGCCCAGTTCACGGTCATCGGCGTCCTCGACACTCAGGGCACCAGCTCGTCGACGAACCTCGACGACCAGGTCGTCGTGCCGATGACGACCTACTCGTCGCGAATCTCGACCAGCACCAATCCCGAGGCGGTCTCGCAGATCTACCTGCAGGCGAAGGACCAGAAGTCCCTGTCCGCCGCATACCAGGAGGTCACTAGCGCCCTGTCGACCTCGCACGGGGTCACCGCGGCAAACGCGGACTTCACGCTGAGCAGCCAACAGTCACTCGTCGAGACCGCCACCAACACCGAACACGTCCTCACCGTGCTCCTGGCCGGCATCGCGGCAATCTCGTTGCTGGTCGGTGGGATCGGCGTCATGAACATCATGCTGGTCTCGGTCACCGAGCGGGTCCGCGAGATCGGGCTCCGCAAGGCGCTCGGGGCGACGCCCGCGGTGATCCTGCGTCAGTTCCTCCTCGAGGCCGGCCTGCTCGGCCTCACCGGTGGCGTGCTCGGGCTGGCGGTGGGGTATGCGGGTGCCGCGGTCCTGCCGAACCTCATCTCCCAGCCGGTCACCATCTCGGCCCTGTCGGCGGTGGGCGCGCTCGTGGTCTCGCTCGCCATCGGCCTGGTCGCCGGCGTCTACCCCGCCCAGCGAGCCGCGCGGCTCGCTCCCATCGACGCCCTCCGCAGCGAATGACGAAAGCGACCCAACTGCCATGACTGTGAACGTGTTTCGCCTCTCCCGTATACGACGCGCCGCCGTCCGGACGCTGCCGTACGCGGGTATCGCGCTCGTCAGCGCGCTGGCCCTGGCGGCGTGCGGACCGTCGAGCGGGTCGGGAGACGCGGGCGCTCCCGCCGGTGCGTCGACGTCGGCCCGCACCGGTACCGCCGGCGGCGGGCAGCGGACGCCGGGCGTCAACGGGCTGATCGCGGCGGTGACCGGTTCGACGATGCAGGTGCAGACCCGCACCGACCAGACCGCGGTCACCTGGAACGACTCGACGACGTTCACGACGACGGCCTCCTCGACACTGGCCGACGTCACCGTGGGGACGTGCGTGACGGTGCTGGAGCCGGCCCCGAGCGGCTCGGCGACGACGTCCGGTTCGGGGTCGGCGCCGGCCACTCAGGTGACGGCGGCATCGGTCGACGTGCGGCCGGCGGTCAACGGCCAGTGCACCGGGTTCGGCGGCGGCGGAGGCGCGGGCGCCGCCCCGACGGGCTCCCCGGCGACCGGTACGGCTGGTGGCCGGGCCAGCGGTGACGTAGGGCGCCGCGCCTTTGCGGGCCAGGTCACGACGGTGAGCGGCGACACGATCACCGTCCAAGAGACGCTGCGACCCCGGGGCACCGACACGGCCACGGCGACGCCGACCACCGCGACCGTGACGGTCACGACCAACGCGTCGACGACGTACACCGCTCAAGAG
>DATLQE010000454.1:0-2932 GCA_035535335.1 Lapillicoccus sp.
CCCAGCGGGGCGCCGACGGCCTTGGTCCGGCCGATCGTCGCCTCCTGCTCCTGCAGGTTGGTCCGGTCCCAGACCTCGATGTGCATCCGGATCCGCCGGGCCACCAGGTAGGTCCCACCGGCCATCCACGACGCGGCGCCCGGCACGTCGGACGGCGCGACCCAGACGAACTCGTCGACCGCCTGGGCCTCCTCGGCCTTGATGTTGCGAGTCCCGTCCTTGAAGCCGAACAGGTTCCGTGGCGTCGCCTGGCTCGTGCTCGTCGAGGAGGTTCGGCCGAACCCCAGCTGGGACCAGCGCACCGACACCACGCCGAACCCGAGCCGGACCAGGTTGCGGACCGCGTGGACCGCCACCTGCGGATCGTTCGCGCAGGCCTGGATGCACAAGTCGCCGCCGGACCGGGCCGGGTCGAGGTCGTCGCCCCGGAAAGCCGGCAGCTCCTGCAGCGCTGCCGGACGGCGGTCAGCGAGCCCGAACCGGTCGTCGAACAGCGACGGTCCGAACCCGATGGTCACCGTCAGCCCCGACGCGGGAAGCCCGTACGCCTCGCCGGTGTCCTGGGGGACGCCGTAGGGACCACCACCGACGACGCCACCTGGGGCCGCCTCGGCCCCCACGGTCATCCGCTCGGCCGCCCGGGTCCACTTCTTGAGCAGGTCGACGAGCAGGGCGCGGTCCTTGGTGACGACGTCGAGCGCGACGAAGTGCATCCGGTCCTGCGCCGGCGTGACGATGCCGGCCTGGTGCTCCCCGCGGAAGGGGACGGATGCGTCGAGGCTGGCCTGCGCGGTGGCCGGCGCAGCCTCCGGGACGGGCGCGGCGACCGCGCGAGTCGCATACCCTCCGCCGAACCCGACCGCCGCCCCGGCCAGGGCCGCCCCGGCCGAGGCGCCGAGCAGCCCGCGCCGGCTGACACCGGTCACGGGCTGGCTCTCGGGAGACTGCGGCTCGGTCACGACGTCGGCGTCCCCCCGGCGCCGGACTCGACGACCCCGGGCACCTTGGCCACCTGCTCCGAGAGCGCGTCGAGCTTGACCGTGAGGTCCTTGACCTGGTCCGCCGTGAGATCGGTCAGGGGCGCGTAGTCCATGCCCTTCTGGTACTGGTCGAGCGCCTGGTTGATCGTGGTGAACGCCGCGTCGAGAGCGGTCGCGAGATCGGCCTGCCGCTCAGCAATCACCGGCCGCAGGACCTCGAGCGCGGACTGCGATCCCTGCAGGTTCGCCTTCATGTCGGCGAGGTCGGTATGCGAGTAGCGCTCCTCCTCGCCGGTGATCTTCGTCGTCGCGACCTCGTCGAGCAGCTCCTTGGCGCCGTTGGCGATGGACAGGGCGGTGAAGTCGACGCCCTTGGCCTTGTCGACGATGGTCTTGACGTCGACGAGGAGCTGGTCGGCGATCGCCGAGCTGTCCGGCTTGAGGCCGTCGACCCAGAGGTCCTTCTCGAGGCGGTGGTACCCGGTGAAGGGCAGCCCCTCCTCGACGACGTCCTCACGGCCGTCGATCTTCGGGTCGAGGTCGCCGAACGACTCGGCCACCGGCTCGATCCGCTCCCACGGCACGCGAGCCGGCGTGTAGAGCGCCTTGGCCTTGGCCACGTCCCCGGCCTTGACCGCGGCGACGAACGCCTCGGTGCCGGTGAGCAGCTCGGCCGACTGCTCCGCGACGTAGGCCTGGTAGTCGGTGATCGCCTTGGCCACCTTCTGGTCCGCGCTGCCCGGCTGGGCGGTGCCGGTGACGGTGAACGCCGCGCGGATGCCGTCGCCGACCATGCCGGGCTTGCAGGCGGTCGTGAAGGTGCCCGGCTCGGTGATCTCCACCTTCAGCTCACGGCTGAGGCCCGGGGTGATGTTCTCGACCTCGCCGACGATCCGGTCGCCCGCGCCGTAGACGTAGAACTCGGTCACCTTGGAACCGGTGTTCTGGACCTGGAACGTGATGGTCCCGGCCGGAGCGGTCGCGGCGGCGACTCCACACTGGCTGTCGGTGGCCTGCACGGCGATCGGTCCGCCGCCGGCCGCGGACGAGCTGGCCGTCCCCGAGGTGCCGCCGGACGACGTGCAGGCGGCGAGGGCGAGCAGGCCGGCGACTCCGGTGAGGGCCGCGGTCGTGCGGACGAGCGACATGCAAGGACTCCCAGATCAGGCGAGGACGAAAGGGCTGGTATGCGTCAGGCGCCGGTGCGGGCGGCGGGTGTGGCCGTCGCCGGTGGTGCACTCGGCACCCGAACGGGCCGCAGGAACAGGGTCAGGACGATGCCGACGTACAGCACCCAGGCCACCGCCTGCAGCCACGTCGTGTTCGGGCTGAAGTTGAAGATGCCCTTGAGCAGCGTGCCGTACCAGGAGTCCGGGGGGATGGCGGCGCTGACGTCGAAGGCGAGGTTGTTCAGGCCCGGCAGGAACCCGGCCTCCTGCAGGTCGTGGATGCCGTAGGCGAGGATCCCGGCGGCGACGACGATGAGGAGGATGCCGGTGTAGCGGAAGAACTTCGCCAGGTTGATCTTCACGGCGCCCCGGTAGATCGCGAGGCCGAGGACGACGGCGCCGCCGAGCCCGATGATCCAGCCGAGCATGGGCTGGATCTGGCCCTGGCCGGCTGCTTCGGTCGTGGCGTAGAAGAAGATCGCGGTCTCCAGGCCCTCCCGACCGACGCCGAGGAAACCGACGAGCGCGATGGCCCACGGGCCGACGTCGAGGGCCTTGTCGAGCCGCCCCTTGAGCTCGCCGGAGATGGTCCGAGCGGCGGTGCGCATCCAGAACACCATCGCCGTGACGAAACCGACGGCGACGATCGACGCCGTCCCGCCGATGAGCTCCTGCTGCTCGAAGGACAGTCGGCTCGTCCCGAAGGTCAGGACCGCGCCGAGCGCGACCGACAGGACGATCGCGGCCGCGACGCCGGCCCAGACGTAGCGCAGCGCGTAACGG
>DATLQE010000455.1:0-2351 GCA_035535335.1 Lapillicoccus sp.
GGCTCGGCGACCTCGATGCCGTGGCGGTCACGTCGGGTCCCGGTCTGGCCGGAGCCCTGTTGGTGGGGGTCGCGGCGGCCAAGGCGCTAGCCGTGGGCCTCGGCACCCCTCTCTACGGGGTCAACCACCTCGCCTCGCACGTCGCCGTGGACGTCGTCGAGCACGGCCCACTGCCCCAGCCGACGATGGCCCTGCTCGTCTCGGGAGGACACTCCTCGCTGCTGCTCGTCCCGGACGTGACCTCGGACGTGCGCCCGCTCGGCTCGACCATCGACGACGCAGCGGGGGAGGCGTTCGACAAGGTAGCCCGGGTGCTGGGCCTGCCGTTCCCGGGCGGGCCACACATCGACCGCGCCGCCCGCGAGGGGGACCAGGTGGCCATCGACTTCCCGCGCGGCCTGACCGCGGGCAGAGATCTCGAACGGCACCGGTTCGACTTCTCGTTCTCAGGGCTCAAGACGGCCGTCTCACGATGGGTGCAGATGCGGCAGACCGCGGGCGAACCCATTCCCGTCGCCGACGTGGCCGCGAGCTTCCAGGAAGCGGTGGTCGACGTCCTCACCCGCAAGGCGGTGGCCGCCTGCCGGGCTCACGGCGTGGACGACCTGCTCGTCGGAGGCGGGGTGGCGGCCAACTCGCGGCTGCGGGCCCTGGCTCAGGAGCGCTGCGACGCCTACGGGATCCGGCTGCGGATACCGCGACCGGGACTCTGCACCGACAACGGCGCCATGGTGGCCGCCCTCGGCGCACAGATGATCGCCAGGGGAGTGGCCCCGTCGCCGCTCGACCTGCCGGCCGACTCGTCGATGCCGGTGACCCTGGTCCGCGCCTGACCGGCGCGGGGGTACGCGGCCGGCTGGGACGTCTTCGTCCACCGACTCGACGAGCATCTCGCGGGCCGCGAGGCGCAGGACACCTGGTTCGCCGACTGGGGCGCGGCGCGGGACGGGTATGCGAAGCGACTGGGCGAAGGCCGCTAACACGTCGCGACGCCGCGGCGGACCTTGAGGTCGAGGACCCGCGTGGCGGCGGCGTCGACCTGCGCGGCGAACGCCGGTTCGGCCGCAGCCCTGTCGCGGAGTGCGCCGGCCATCGCCGGGACGGTCGACGTCAGGCCGGTGAGCACGACGTCACCGCCCGCCGCGACGAACCGCGTTGCCCGCTCCGCCGGCGGGACGTCGGCCACCGCCCGTGCGGCGCCGAGGTCGTCGGAGATGACGACGCCGTCGAAGCCGAGCTGCTCCCGCAGCAGGCCGGTCAGGATCGGCCGTGAGAACGGGGCTCGGTTCGCGGGGTCGAGCTTCGGGTACAGCGCCGAAGAGGCCATGACTAGGTCGGCGCCCGCCTGGATGCCGGCCCGGAACGGCTCGAGGTAGGCGTCGTTCGCAGTGGTCGTCGAGTCGGTCGTGCCGTTGGCGGTGAGGTCGGTGTTGCCGGTCACGCGGCCGAGGCCGGGGAAGTGCTTGAGGGTCGCGCTCACGCCGCCGTCCTGCAGGCCGCGCACGGCGGCGACCACCGAGCGGGAGACGGTGGTGGCGTCGCTCCCGTACTCCCGCTGATAGGCGCCGATTGGCGCGTTCCGGGAGGCGAAGGACGCGGCGACGGTGTCCGTGACGGGAGCAAGAGCGACGTTGACGCCGACCGCCTCGAGCTCGCGGGCGACGGTGGTGGCATGGGCTCCGGCGGCGCCCGCGCGGCCCTGGCTCAAAGCCGACGGGGTTGCGGTGAAGCCCGCTCCGCGCAGGTGCCGCACCTGGCCGCCCTCCTGGTCCACGGCCACCAGGAGACCGACACCTGCCGCCGCGGCTCGGGCCACCGGCTGCCAGTGCTTCGTCGCGGCGCTGACGTTCGCGGCGCCGGTCCAGTTCCCGAGGAGGACGATCCCGCCCGCCTGTTGGTCGCGCAGCACCGGGTCGAGCCGGTCGGGGCTCAGCCCGGACTGGGCACCGACCATCACCAACTGGCCGACCTTCTGCTCGAGGGCCAGCTTCGCGAGGAGTCGCTGGGCGCAGCTGCCCGTCGCCGCGGTGGTGGGTGCCGGCGACGGCGGCGCGGGCGCCGCCGATGTCGACGAGCTGGTGGGCGTCGTGGTGGGGGAGGCGGCTGCGGTCGTGGTGCTGCCGTCCGCCGGACCGGGCCCGCTCGAGCAGGCCGAGAGGGTCCCGAGCACGCCGAGTGCGACCGCGGTCGACGCGGCGACGGCGGGGCGACGGGGCACGGTTCGACGCTACCGGCGCGCCGTATGCTCCCCGCCATGCCGCGTCCGGTGGTCCTCGCCGTCGACACCGGGGTCGACGACGCCTGTGCCCTCTTGCTCGCGGCGCTCCACCCTGAGCTCGACCTGAGGGCGG
>DATLQE010000456.1:0-3448 GCA_035535335.1 Lapillicoccus sp.
TGACACGCTGACGAGGTGACGTCGGCCGGAGGGAACCCTGTCTCCGACCCGTCAGTGCGGCCCGCTCCACCGTCGAAGGTCGAGGCCGGTCAGGCCGCCCCAGAACCGGTTGCCAGCGGCATCAGCCTTCTGACCGCCGCGGTCGGCGCCGTTGTGCTGACCATCCTCGTCGCCATCCTGGACGAGACCTACCAGTCGGTGCAGGAGGGCGACGGCCTGGCCCGCGTCGACCAGCCGCTGCTGGAGTGGATGGTCGCGCACCGGACGCCGGCCCTCGACGCGGCAGTCACCTTCTTCACCGACATCGGAAGCACCAAGATCCTGCCCTTCCTCACCACCCTCGTCGTGGTCGGGCTCGCCTGGTGGTGGCGCAGCTGGACGCCGATCGCCCTCATGGCCGTCGCCGCCGCCGGGTCCGTCGCGATGACGGAGGCCGGCAAGGATCTCACCGGCCGAGCCCGTCCTCCCCGAGGCCTTGCGGTACCGCCCTACGAGAGCACCCCGTCGTTCCCGAGCGGGCACACCCTGAACTCCACGGTCATCGCCATTCTCCTGGCTTACCTCGTGCTGCTGCACGTGAAGAGCCGGCTGGGCCGGGTCGTTACGGTGACGCTGCTTGCCCTCTACGCCCTCGCCATGGGGATGAGCCGCGTGTTCCTCGGGCACCACTGGTTCACGGATGTCGTCGCAGGCTTCATCGCCGGGACGGCTTGGGCCCTGGTGGTCATCCTCGCCCACCGGCTGTTGCTGCGGATCCAGTACCGGCGGGCCGTCCAGAGCAACGCCGCGAGCGCCCACTGAAGGGGTCGGACGCAGCGTAGCCAACGAGCGCGCCAACGAAACCGGGTGGTGCCGCACCGAACCATTAGCGTGTGCCGGGTGCCCCGCTACGACGACGACCTGCGCCTCGCCCACGTGCTCGCCGACTCGGTGGAGCGGGTGACGATGGCCCGGTTCCGATCGGACGACCTCGTCGTCGAGAGCAAGCCGGACCTCACCCCGGTCACCGACGCCGACCGCACGGCCGAGGAGAGCATCCGCGCCCAGCTCAAGCGGACCCGCCCGCGTGACGCCGTCGAGGGCGAGGAGTTCGACACGACCGGCCACGGTCCGCGGCGCTGGGTGATCGACCCGATCGACGGGACCAAGAACTTCGTCCGCGGTGTACCGGTCTGGGCGACCCTCATCGGGTTGGTCGACGACGGTATGCCCGTGGTCGGCCTCGTCTCCGCCCCCGCCCTGGGGCGGCGGTGGTGGGCCGCCACGGGCTCGGGCGCCTACTCGGGCCGCTCGCTGTCGTCCGCCAAGCCGATCCACGTCTCGAAGGTCGGCTCGCTCGACGACGCCTCGCTCTCGTACTCGTCGGCGTTCTCGTGGCGGACGGTCGGGCGGTACGACCAGTTCGTGAGTTTGGCCGACGACTGCTGGCGCACGCGCGCATACGGCGACTTCTGGTCGTACATGCTCGTCGCCGAGGGTGCCGTCGACGTCGCGGCCGAGCCGGATCTCGAGGTCTACGACATGGCGGCGCTCGTCCCCGTCGTGACGGAGGCCGGCGGCCGCTTCACGTCGCTCGACGGCCAGGATGGCTGCTGGGGCGGCAGCGCCGTGGCGACCAACGGCCTGCTCCACGAGGAGGTCCTGGCCCGCCTCGCGGGCCGCTCACCCGCGAAGCGACAAGGTTCACCCGCACGGGTGAGGTATGCCTCGCGCCGCCAGCCGACGCTGGAGGGATGACCACACCACCGTCACCTCGACGCCCGTCCCGGTCTGTCGTGCTCGCCTACACGCAGGGGCTGGTGGCGCTCCGACCACCACAGCCGTGAGCTCGACACTCGTCCTGGTCCGCCAGTGAGCCCCGTGGTCGTCACCTTCGTGCCTCTTGGGCATCGCAGTCTGGCCCTTGAGGCCGGCAGCGCGGTACCGACATGCTGAGGTCCATGGGTGTCATCGAGTTCGAGCTCGAGCGCAGGGTCAAGGCGCCCGTCCGCGACGTCTTCGCGCGGCTGTCCGACATCGAGGGGCACAACGAATGGATGCCGCAGAAGGGCAGCATCCTGCGTCACACCCAGCAGACATCGCCGGGACCAGCTGCCCTCGGAACGACGTTCATCGACGCGACGTCCTTCGGTCCGACACCCGGCGAGATCGTGGAGTTCCAGCCGCCGCAGACGTTGACCTACCACTGGTGGGACAGCTCCAGCTCGGGGAGGCTCAAGGCCGAGGGCTGGCCCAGCTATTCGCTGGAGAGCGCCGATGACGGCACGACGCTGGTGCGCCACCACGCGAAGATGAACACCTACGGCTGGTACCGGCTGGCGACGCCGATACTGCGCAGGATCGCGATGAGGGAACGGACGGCCACGGTCGACGCGCTCAGGGCGTCGTTCGAGTAGACCTGGAGGCGTCCTGCGTCCGAGACGTTGGCCGGTTAGCGGTTGACCATCTGTTGCATCGCTTCCGGATAGCGCTCGCCCAGGATCTTGACCTCGGTCGAGGCCTGCTCGAGTTCGGCGAGATCCTCGGCGGTCAAGGCCAGGTCGGCTGCGCCGATGTTCTCCTCGAGACGGGTCAGGCGGCGGGTGCCGGGGATCGGGACGATGGACGGCCCCTGGGCCAGCAGCCACGCGAGTGCGACCTGTCCAGGGGTCGCGCCCAGACGCTCGGCCACCGCTCGGATTCGCTCCACCAGCTCCAGGTTGGCTTTGCGGGCCTCGAGCGTGAACCGGGGGAGCGTGGCCCTGATGTCGTCGTCCGAGAACGTCGTGGTGGCGTCGACCGTCCCGGTGAGGAAGCCACGACCCAGCGGGCTGAACGGGACGAAGCCGATCCCCAGTTCGTCGAGGGTGTCCAGGATGGCGCCTTCCGGCTCCCTCCAGAAGAGGGAGTACTCGCTTTGGAGGGCCGTCACTGGCTGAACCGCATGGGCACGCCGAATGATGTCGACGCCGGCCTCCGAGAGGCCGAAGTGGTGGACCTTGCCCTCGTCGATCAGATCCTTGACCGTGCCGGCCACGTCCTGGATCGGCACGTCGGGATCGACCCGGTGCTGGTACAGCAGGTCGACGTGGTCGGTGCGCAGCCGGCGCAGCGAACCCTCGAGCGCCTCCCGGATGTGCTCCGGTCGGCTGTCCAGCTTGCGGTCGCCTCCGTTTAGCGAGAAGCCGAACTTCGTCGCGATGACCACCTGGTCTCGCAGCGGCGCGAGCGCCTCGCCGACTACTTCCTCGTTGTGGTAGGGCCCGTAGACCTCAGCGGTGTCGAAGAACGTCACCCCGTGCCCGACCGCCTCGCGCAGGAAGTCGATCATCGTTGCCCGGTCCGGGGAGGGACCGAACGACTGGCTGATCCCCATGCAGCCGAGCCCGAGCGCCGAGACCTCGAGCTTCGCGCTGCCAAGCGTCCGCTTCTCCATGTCCTTCGAACTCCTTCTTCACGGTGATGGCCG
>DATLQE010000457.1:0-3097 GCA_035535335.1 Lapillicoccus sp.
TGGGCCAGGTCATGGCGGGGTTCCTCACCGACCGGTTCGGGGCACAGCCGGTGCTCATGGCCTGCGCCGCCGTGATCCTCGTCGCCGGCGTCGGCCCGCTGGCCGTCCGCGGTACCCGCCGCCTCCGCTGGGAACCGCAGCCGACCTCGCCGGGCTGAGACGTGCACACCAACGTGCGTCGGTCACGCCGAGCCCCCGGAATCAGGGTCAACGGGAGACCAACGCCCGTTCGGGTGCTCGCTCGGCGCGCAGGGCCGGGAGGTAGAACACCGCGCCGAGGACGCTGAACGCCCCGAGGGCCACCATCGCGAGCGGCGTCGACGTGTGCGCCGCCAGCTGGCCGGCCAACGCGGCGGTGAGGCTGAACCCGAGGAACGAGACCATCGAGTTCATGGACAGGACGGTCGACCGGTTCCGCGCGGACGCCTCGCGGTGCAGCAGCGCGCTGTGGACCGGCCCCGCCGCGCCGTGCACCGTGTACGTGACCGCGTACGCGGCGATGAGCGCGACCGGGCCGGCGACGAGTCCCATGACGACCGCTCCCAGGCCGTTGAGCACTCGGGCGAGGATCGCCATGCGGGCGACGCCCAGCCGGCGGCTGCCGACGGCGGCCAGCGCCGATCCGACGGCGAAGAGCCCCCAGCCGGCGCTGGCGACCGGGCCCATGATCGCCGCGGCCGCATCCTTGCTGCCGAGCAGCTCGGAGAGCCGGATCGGCTGGAACGTCTCGAAGACGACCATTCCGGCGGACCAGAACAGCTCGACGGCGACCACCCCGCCGAGGACGCGGTTGTGGCGCAGCAGCGCCAGCCCTTCCCGAATCACGACGGGAGCCTCGTGGACCGAGGCCGCCGCCCGACGCACACCGACCGCGCCGGCGGCGCCTCGTCGCTCGGGCTCCTTGAGGAGGATGAGCACCGCCCCGAGGTGCACGACGCCCATGCCGAGATAGAGCAGACCGGGCAGGAGCAGCGCGCTCTGCGACGCGATCGGATGCCACCAGACCAGGCCGCCGGAGAGCAGAGCGCCGGCGGCCATGGCCGTTCCGAGGACGACGCCCTGGCGTGCGAGAGCCCGGTCGACGTCGGCGCCGGGATCGCTCGCGTGAACCGTGTCGACGAACCACGCCTCGAGCGGTCCGGAGTCGAGCGCCCGGAAGACGCCGGTGAGGATCGCCGCCAACGCGAACTGCCACCAGGCCGTCGCGGTGTAGAAGACAACCGCCGACGCGAGAAGGAACAGCGCTGCCGTGACGTAGACCGGCCGCCGGCCGAAGGCGTCGGCGAATCCGCTGGTCGGCAGTTCCAAGAGGAAGACGGTGATGCCGGTGAGCGAGGTGGCGGTGAGCGCCTCCGGCACGCTGAGGCCGCGCTCCAGCGGCCACAGGGTGAGGACGCCGACGACGAGGCTGACGGGGAACCAACGGGTGACCGTCAAGGTGAGGAAGACGCGGAGCGCGACGGCGGGGGATAGCACGGGGGTCATGACCGGTCTCCCCGAGGACGCTGGTCCAGGTCGACGGGGTAGGCGTAGGTGTAGACGGCGATCCGCTTGGCCTGGGGGTTGCCCTGCCCGACCCGGCGGTACTTCTGGAGCACGTCCTCGATCTCCCGGCGCATGGCCTGCAGCTGGTCGAGGCTGACCAGGGCGACGTTGTCGTTGATGCCGAGCTGGTCGACCCACTCGACCGGCCAGTCCTGCTGCACGTCGAGCCACTGCTCGGCCTTGGTGGCGAAGTGGCGGATGTAGTCGCGCTCCAGCCAGTTGAGCGCCGTGACGGCGTCCTCGTCGTCCACGAGCTCGCTCGGGGTCCACGAGTGCTGCTCGACGGCGGCCTGCCAGACCCGTTCCTTGCCCTTGCCGGTGCCGGTGTCCGCGACCAGGCCGACGGTCTCCAACCGACGCAGGTGGTAGCTCGTCGCGCCGGAGTTGGTGCCGAGCAGACCGGCCAGCGCGGTCGCCGTGAGCGGTCCGCTGCGGCGCAGCTGGGTGACGATGCGGGAGCGGAGCGGGTGGGCGAGGACCTTGACGGCCTCGGCGCCGAGATGCAGCTCGGATGCGGTCTCGGTGGCCCCCCAGGTTCCGGCCGGAGGAGGCGGTTCTGTAGTCACGCATGCACAATAATCATGCACACTTCCTTTGCACAAGATCTATGCATAAAGTCATTGAAAGACATCGGTGCAGGTCAGGGCCGGTATGCGGCATTGCCCAGAGCGATTTGGCCGTCGCCTGGAGCGTCCCTACACTGGAGAGGTTGCACTCTCCCGGGCGTCCGCCTCGGGTCCCCGCCGCTCTTCCGAGCCAAGAGCGACATCGCGGCAGAGGCATACCGAAGACCCGCTCGACTCCGCTCCAGAAAGCGAACTCCTGTGCGCACGTACACCCCCAAGCCCGGCGAGGTCGATCGCACCTGGCACGTGATCGACGCGACCGACGTCGTGCTCGGCCGTCTCGCCAGTCAGACGGCGATCCTCCTGCGCGGCAAGCACAAGCCGACCTTCGCGCCGCACGTGGACACCGGCGACTTCGTCATCATCGTCAACGCCGACAAGGTCGTGCTCACCGGCAGCAAGGCAGAGTCCAAGCGGGCCTACCGCCACTCCGGCTACCCGGGTGGCCTCAAGTCGACCTCCTACACCGAGCTCCTCGACAAGAACCCGACCAAGGCCGTCGAGAAGGCCGTCCGCGGCATGCTCCCCAAGAACTCACTCGCCCGCCAGCAGCTGACCAAGCTCAAGGTCTACACCGGCGACACCCACCCCCACGCGGCCCAGAAGCCCGTCCCGTTCGAGATCACCCAGGTCGCGCAGTAAGGAACCCCGTTGACTGACATCACCAACCCCGACGCGCTCGAGACCGACGAGCCGGAGCTGACCTCCTACACCTCGGAGTCGACAGCGCCGGTCGCCGGCGAGGCCGCCCCCCGGCCCAGCGCCTCGGCACCCGGCGCGGCGACCGGCCGGCGGAAGCAGGCCATCGCCCGGGTGCGCATCGTCCCCGGCACCGGCGAGTGGCAGGTCAACGGCCGCACGCTCGAGTCGTACTTCCCCAACAAGGTCCACCAGCAGATCGTCGGCGAGCCCCTCGCGGTGCTCGA
>DATLQE010000458.1:0-13323 GCA_035535335.1 Lapillicoccus sp.
GACTTCTGCCGCTCGCGCTGTGGAACTTCCAGGGTCAGTACAGCGTCAACATCCCCGCCGTCCTCGCGGCGGTCGTCCTGACCACCCTGCCCATCCTCATCCTCTACGTGGTGGGCCGCCGCCAGCTCCTCTCCGGCCTCACTGCCGGCTTCAGCAAGTAAGGCAGGATGTGGGCCGCCGTTGACCGATGCCGCCCCGCCCGAGGGCACCGCGGGTGGATTCGACGACTGACCGGCGGCGAGCTGTTCGTGGGCGCCTTGATCGCCGGCGTGTTTCTCAGTCGCCTTGGCTCTCGTAATCGTTCGACGTCTGCCTGCTGCCCGAGTGGGCAGTCCGAACGACCAGGGCCAGGACGATCGGTTCCTATATCAACCAGCTGTCTGGATGCCGCGGCGGAGACACGGGCGCATGCTCTTGCCCGCCGCGACCCCCGCCTGGGCGGTACGGGGGCGCCAACCCCACGCTCACCACGTCACGAGGAGTCACACGGATGCCAGATGTTCTCCATGTTGCGACCACCGGTTCGGACTCCGCCGAGGGGTCGTCGGACCGGCCGTTGCGGACGATCAGCCGCGCCGCCGAGCTCGCACGGGCAGGAGACACCGTCGTGGTTCACGAGGGGGTGTACCGGGAGTGGGTGCGGCCGCGGCGCGGCGGGCTGAGCGACCGCCGGCGCATCACGTACGAGGCCGCCCCGGGGGAGCACGTCGTCATCAAAGGCTCTGAGCAGGTCACCGGATGGCAGCCGGTTGAGGGCAGCGTGTGGACGGTGACAGTGCCGGACGGAATCTTCGGCGCCTTCAACCCCTTCGCTGAGGAGATCGACGGGGACTGGATCGTCTACCCGGAGAAGGACTCGCCGAAGAAGCACCTCGGCGACGTCTACCTCAACGGGTTGAGCTTCTACGAGGTGGCGAGCCGGGCGGAGCTGTCGGACCCGCCGCTGCGCACGGAGGTGCTCGACGACTGGACCGGCCTCCCCGACCGGATACGGAATCCGGAGCAGACCCAGTACTGCTGGTACGCCGAAGTCGGCGACGAGTCGACAACGATCTGGGCGAACTTCCGAGGTGCGGACCCCAACACCGAGCTGGTCGAGATCAACGTGCGACGCTCGGTGTTCTACCCCACAGAGCACCACCGGGACTACATCACCGTGCGCGGATTCGAGCTGGCGCAGGCCGCCTGCCCGTGGACCCCACCGACCGCTGACCAGCCGGGCCTCATCGGCCCCAACTGGGCTAAGGGCTGGGTCATCGAGGACAACGTCATCCATGACGCGAAGTGTTCCGCGATCACCATCGGCAAGGAGGCGTCCACCGGTCACAACTTCGCGACGGCACGAGGGGACAAGCCCGGCTACCAGTACCAGCTCGAGTCCGTGTTCACCGCCCGTCACATGGGCTGGGACGCCGAGCACATCGGGTCGCACGTGATCCGGCGCAACACGATCTACGACTGCGGCCAGAACGGCATCGTCGGACACCTCGGTTGCGTCTTCTCGACCATCGAGGACAACCACATCTACCGCATCGCTGTGAAGCGGGAGTTCTACGGCTACGAGATCGGCGGCATCAAGCTGCACGCGGCCATCGACGTCGTGATCCGCCATAACCGGATCCACGACTGCTCGCTCGGCACCTGGCTGGACTGGCAGACCCAGGGCACCCGCATCACCCGCAACGTCTATTACGCCAACAACCGGGACCTGTTCGTCGAGGTCAGCCATGGGCCCTACCTCGTGGATCACAACATTCTCGCGTCCGCCGTGTCCTTCGAGTCGTTCAGCCAGGGCGGCGCCTTCGTGAACAACCTGTTCTGTGGCAGCCTTTTCTGGCAAACCGTGATGGACCGGGCGACGCCATACCACGTGCCGCACAGCACTCAGGTCGCCGGCTACGCGGTGATCTACGGCGCGGACGACCGGTTCGTCGGCAACGTGTTCCTGGGCGGCGACCTCGACCGCGCCTACGCGCCCGCCTCGCCCTTCCGCAGTACCGCGGGTCACGGGCTCGGCGTATACGAGGGGCACCCGACGACATTCGCCGAGTACCTCGCCTTGATCGAAGCGCAACCGATGGGCGACCACCAGCGCTTCCCCGGCGTCAAGCAGCCCGTCTACGCCTGGGACAACGTCCACGCAGCTGGGGCGCACCCGTCAGACGGTGAGCGGAACGCCCTCGTGCTCGACGGTGAGGCTGCCGTGAAGGTCCTGGACGAGGGCGATGAGGTCTACCTGCAGGCCCAGCTGCCCGAGGGCTTCGACGGCGCCCGCGGGCACGTCGTCACCGGCCGCGACTTCGAGCGGGTGCGCTTCGCCGACGCCGACTTCGAGGAGCGCGACGGCACCCCCGTCGTCGTGGACACCGACCTGGTCGGGGTCCGGAAGGAGCCGGGGCAGACCTACCCCGCTGGCCCCCTCGCTGCCTTGGGCGCAGGCACCGCCCGGGTGCGCGTGTGGTAACACGTCCGTTGGACCGCTCGTCTCCAACGATCGATGCCACCAGGATCGCAAGGGCGCGTGATCGTTGGCGCCGTGCTCCATCGCCCGAGCTACGGCATGCGGTTCGCCATCGAGCCCAAGCCCAACGAGCCGCTCGGCGACCTTCTCCTCTCGTCCATCAGGCAAGCGCTGCCTTCGTCAACGAGCTCGCCAACCCCCACACGGTCGGCATCAACCCCCGAGGCCGGACACGAGCAGATGGCCAGGCCCTTGGCCTAAGGTCTCGACCCATGCAGTTCGTGGCCGAACCCACCCCTGAGGTCCGCAAGAGGTACTCAACCCTGCGCGACGCATAGTGAGCCGGCCACCTCGCTATGGCTACCACGGCATCGACGCAGCGCGCTGAACAGCTACCGAGTGGCGCCGAGTGGGAGCTCAGATCCGGTCGCTATGCGGCAATTATCACGTCCGTGGGCGCCACCCTCCGTTCCCTGACGTATGACGGACGCGACCTCGTCGTCCCGTTCTCCGCGACCTCGATCCGACCCTCTTACCGTGGTGCCGTCATTGCCCCATGGCCAAACCGCATTGCCGGCGGCCGGTACCCCTACGCCGGCAAGACGCATCAACTGCCAATCAACGACACCGCTACCGGCGCGGCTCTCCACGGCTTGGTCCACTGGGTTCGGTGGGACGTCAAACAGGTAACGGACAGCCGGATCGTCCTCTCTCACAGCATCGTCCCCCAGAACGGCTATCCCTTCACCGTCAAGCTGCGGATCGCGTACGGCCTCACCCGACAAGGACTATCGGCCAGATTGGTGGCCAACAACCCGACGGCAGAACCCGTCCCCTACGGCTGCTGCCCACATCCCTACCTGAGCGCAGGCACCGCCGGGTTGGACGACTGGGAGCTCCTCCTGTCGGCCCGGTCACGTATCGACGTCGACCAGCGGCTGACACCCATTGGTGAGCAGCACGTCCAAGCGGTGGATGCCGACTTCCGCACTGGAGCCGCGATCGGCTCCCGCCAGCTCGACCATGCCTTTACCGGGCTGAGCCCCGACCACGATCGTCGGTTCACCGCGAGCTTGCGCGACAGAACAAACGGGACCGGCGTCCGAATGTCTTGGGGCAGCTGGGGCAGATGGGTTCAGCTGCACACCGCTGACGGACCAGAAGCCGGAAACCGTGTCGGCCTCGCGGTGGAACCCATGTCATGCCCACCCAACGCCTTCAACGGACCCTCTGGCCCGCCACTTCTTCATCCCCGCCAGTTCTTCGAAGCCGACTGGGAGATCAGCGACTTGCCGCCTCGAACGTGAAACGGCACGAAGCGACGAAGACCCCGGGGGGGCCGAAACACCCCCCCGCATTGTGACGGTAGATCCCATGAACGACGGCGTCGACTTGCCAGCACGAGGACTCCATCCGGACTCTTGAAAACCGCCGCGAAGCCCATGTCGCCCAGGTCGGAAAGCGCCTCGACGAGCACGTCCCGCGTCATGCTCACCCCGACTGGGTGAGTACCCAAGGAAGTGGGTTGACGGCAACCCTTATCGCGGAACGAGACGTCAATGTCCTTGTCGTTGCGCCTGGACCGGGTTACGACCTCGCCAAGTCACGGGACTTTCTTGATCGACAGACAACGAGGACGGGTGTGGTTGTGTCTGCGACAGTCGGTGAGCGGGGAACCGGCGCCAGTGGCAGGGAACGCGTCTTCTTGCGTCGAAACGAACTCTCGGTCCGATGCTAGGTGCCGACGTTCGGCACGCCACCGTTTATGACGCGTTGCCCGGGGTTCCGGGAATTACTTCGAACGATGACGGTCGCAGGGATGTGCAGGGTGGCGTCGGTCCAGCTGAGGTTGGAGAGGTCTCTGACCACGATGGCGGCCTCGCTGTCCAACGCCCGTGGGGTGACTCCTACAACCGTCGCGCCTGCTGCCGTGCCGGCCGCGACGCCGGCCGGGCTGTCCTCAAGCACCACGCATTCATGGGGTGGGCGGCCCAAGGCCTGGGCGGCGCGCAGGTAGCCGGCCGGGTCGGGTTTTCCGCGCGGGACGTCGTCGGCGGTGACGAGGACCTGGGGAGCCGGTAAGCCCGCCGCCGCCAGCCGGGCGGTCGCGAGGGCACGCGTTCCGGAGGTGACGACCGCCCAGGCATCGAGAGGCAGTGAGATGAGCAGCTCGGTCGCCCCGGGGCAGGCGGGAACTGCGGCAGCATCCTCGATCTCGAAACGGTCGATGTCGGCCAACGCCTGCGTTCGTCGGGTGGGGTCGATGAGCAGGTTCACGGTGTCCACGGACCGCCGCCCATGGACCATGGCGAGGACGGCGACCGGGTCGAGATCCCATCGTTCGGCCCAGCGAGTCCACGACACTCCTACGCTCTCGTCGGAGTCGACAAGTACACCGTCGGCGTCGAAGAGGAGCGCCTGGCAGGGGATCGCGTGGCTCATGACGCCGGGCGGTTGCGGTAGCGACCGACGAGCTCGCGGGCGGCGATCTGCATGCGGGCCGGCGGCAGCTCACGTTGGATCTGGGCCAGGTCGTCGAGGACCATCTCCCCAATTCGCCTGAAGGCCTGGGGGATCCCGCCGGCCCGGTGACCGGAGAAGACCAGCCCGTCGAGCGATCGGAACGGCGAGTCGGCCGGCATCGGCTCATCGGGCCAGACGTCGACGGCGGCGAGGAACCGGCCGTCGCGGAGGCGCTCATAGAGAGCGTCGAAGTCGGCCACAGCGGCCCGGCTCACCAAGATCACCCGTCCGCCGAGGGGGACCAGGTCCAATTCGCGGGCGCCGAGCAGGTGCTCGCTCTCTCCGGTGACCGTGGCGAGGACGAACAGGAACTGGCTCTCGCCGATCACCTCGTCCAAGCCGGCCGGGTGCAGGCCTGCTTCCCGCAGCACGGCGTCGGGCAGCCAGGGGTCATGCACGCGGATGTACGGATTGAAGGGCGTGAGCAGTCGGTGCAATGCGCGGCCGAGGTTCCCGTAACCGAGCAGGCCCACCGTCGAACCGGAAAGCAGCAGCGACTCCTCGTTACCGTCGGCAACGTAGTGCTCGGTGCCGTCGCGGAAGGCGCGATCCTCTCGGCTGATGCCACGGGCGATGTTCAAGGCGAGGCCCAGCGTCATCTCCGCGACCGCCTGCGCATACGCCGGACCGCACCCGAGCACGTAGATGCCGCGCTCGTAGCAGGTCTCGTAGTCCATGTTCGGGAAGAAGTTGCCCTCGACGTTGCACACCACCCGCAGTCCGGCCGCCTGCTGTAGCCGAGCGCGATCAAGGTCGGGCTGGCCGATGATCGCGAAGGCCGAGGGTAAGGCCTCGTCAAGCGCCTCAGGCCGGACCTCGCCTTCGAGGTCGACGACGGTGTACCGCTCGTGTAGTACGTCGAGGCTCTGCGCCGTAAAGATCCGGTTCGTCTTCTGCGGTGACGGTCGCAGGATGACGGTGGGCTTGGGGTCGGTGATCACGGTGACCTAAGTCCTTCTCGGAGTCGGCGTCGTTCGGTCGAGCCGGTCAACCATGACGGCCACCGCAGTTGTGTTCATGGAAAGTCCTTGTGCAGGAGCGAAGACGTATTGGACCGACGATTGGGCGTCACCGACCGGCGCCATCTTCCTTGACGGCCATGGTGCTCGAAGTCGGCGACGAGCGGAGGGACAGCCGTGGCTGGCGGCGTTGTGGTCATGCAGGAGTGTGCAGCACCACGACCGTCGCTGCCGAGGGAGACTGCGATTGTGAGCTCAACGCATCGAGGCGAGGTGACGAGTCGGTCTCCCTTCGCACCGTTTCGACATCGGGTGTTCCTATGGCTGTGGCTGGGCGTGGTGATCTCCAGCATCGGCACGTGGGGGCAGACGGTCGGTGCGCAATGGTTGTTCGTCAACGACGCGAACGCGGCGACCATCGTTCCGCTGGTCCAGACTGCATCCACGTTGCCGATGATGGTGCTGGCTCTGCCTGCTGGGGTGCTCGCCGACGCCTTCGACCGACGGCTAATGATGTTGGCGGTCCAGACGTACGTTGTCGTCGTCGCCGTGCTACTGGCCGTTCTCACAGCACTCGATCTCATGCGACCCGCGCTGTTGCTGGGGTTCGTGTTCGCGGCTGGTGCCGGAATGGCGATGAACTCCCCGACCTGGCAATCGTTGATCACCGAGCTGGTGCCCCGCGGCGAGGTCGCCGCGGCCACCCGGCTGGACATGGTCAGCGTGAACGTCTCCCGGGCGGCCGGGCCGGCGATCGCGGGGTTCGTCATTGCCTTGTGGGGTGTTCCGCCGGTGTTCGCGCTCAACGCGGTAGCGACGACCTTTCTTATTGCCGTGTTGCTGCTGTGGCGTCGGCCAGTCGAGGTGCAAAGCGATCGGGAACGGTTCCTGCCGGCCCTCCGGGCCGGGGGGCGCTACGTCCGCCACGAGCCGGTCATCCGGACCATGTTGCTGCGCTTCGTGACCTTCGTGTTCCCCGCCGGTGCAGTGTGGGCGCTGCTGCCGCTGATCGCCAGCCGCCAGCTCTCGGCAGACGCCGGCGGCTACGGCCTGCTGTTCTCAGCCCTGGGAGTCGGAGCCGTGGTCGGCGCCCTTGGCCTCGGAATGATCAAGCAGCACCTCACCTCCAACACCGTCCTCGCCGCGGCGGCCGCGGTTTTCGGACTCGCGTTCGCCGGCCTGGCCTTCACGAGCTCGATCTGGGTCGCGATTCCGCTGCTGGTGGTGTGCGGGTTCGCGTGGTCGTCGTCGGTGGCGACGGTGACCGCCGAGCTGCAGCTCTTCCTACCGGGCTGGGTACGGGCTCGTGGCCTCGGCATCCTGTTGATGGTGTTCCTTGGCACGCAGGCCGTCGCCGCGCCGCTGTGGGGACTAGCGGTGCAGTACTTCGGTATACCGGCCGCGCTCCTGGCCGCCGCGGCGATGCTCGGCGTCAGTACGGCACTGATCGGTGTCCTGCGCGTGCCGGACAGCCACGAACTCGACCGCTCGCCGCTCGCATACTGGGACACCCCGCGGTTCATCCTCGAACCCGAGCCCACAAGTCCGGTCGTGGTGTCTATCCGGTACGAGGTCGACGAGGCCAGCCAGGCCGGCTTCCTGTCCGACATGCAGTCGATGCGCCGCTCCCGGCTGCGATCGGGCGCCATCCGATGGGAGATCTACCGGGTCGGTGAGAACCCGCGGATGTTCGTCGAGCAGTTCGAGGTCGCCAGCTGGCAGGAACACGAGCGCCAACACGACGGTCGCCTCACCCTCGAGGACAAGAGGATCGAGGACGCCACCTTCGCCCACATCGTCGGTCATCCCCACCCCGAGCATCTGCTCCCAGCCGACGCAACCGCTCGCGCCGCACCCGGTTCATGAGTGCGGTTAGCCGCCGTGGTTGATCCCGGGTCGCGCAAGACTCCAGCGCCTGGCGAGGTTCACACAACGCCGCCCCGGAGTAGGCGACCCGGCGTGAGCGCTGCTGCACTGCCGGCAGAGTGAAGCAGGTGCGAAACGCCCGGGTGGACGTCCGACCGCCGGCATGACGGATCACTCGGCCCGCGGCAGACGGGGCCGATCACCCCGCCGACCGAGGAGACTGAGGTGGTGAGCACGCAACATAGTCGCCAGGTTCTCGAACGGTTCGACGCGCTACTGGGAGTTGAGCATCTGGACGAGTTGGACGAGCTGTGCACGCCCGACATGGTGAATCACGCCCTGGCGCCGGACCGACCGGCGGGCTTATCCGGCACACGTGAGTTCCTGGAGACCCAGGGCCGTCACCAGATGACAGGCCAGTACTGGGACGAGCTCGTCGTGGTCGCCGACGGTGATTACATCGTGCAGTTTGGTAGACGAGGTGGAGATTGGGCCGGCGGCGACTTCATGGGGATTTCGGCCGAGGCCGGCTCCTACGTTCGCGACTTGGCTTCGATGTACCGCTTCGAGGATGGGAAGATCGCCGAGCGATGGGCCATCCGCGATGATCTCGGGATGCTCAAGCAGCTCGGAGCGTTCGAGGCGCATCCCGGCTGAGACCTCTCCCAGTGCCGCTGACAGTTCCTGCTGAGCACCCGCGGTCACCTGGTCCCGCCTCTGGTCGGCACGCTGATGGCGGGTTCGGCCAGGGTGCGGAACATGAGCCAGCTGAGGACCGGCATGACGACCAACGGCGCGAGCGCGACCTGCAGGGACGTGTGGTCGGCGAGGGTGCCGAGGAGCGGACTGAACAGGCCACCGACGCTGACGGTCAATCCGAGGGTGATTCCGCTGGCGGTCCCGACTCGCGACGGGAGGTAGTCCTGGCCCAACGTGACCTGCAGGGAGAACGGGACGTAGAGGCCGGCGGAGGCCATGGCGATGAACGCGTACACGCCCGGGCCGGGGACCCAGACGACGCCGGCGATCGCGACCACGGTGACCAGGTAGGACCAGCGAGAGACTCGGACGCGGTCCCACCGCTTCGCGAGGTTCCCGCCGAGCACCGATCCGACCACGCCGCCGAGGTAGAACACGAACAACGCCACGGTGCCGGTGGTGGTTCCGCCACTCAGGCGCTGCTGGATGTAGAGGGCGATGAACGTGCTCAACCCGACGAAGGCGATGGACCTGAACACCACGGCCAGCGCCAGCCTTGCGAACGACGCAACATCGTCCGGCACGACCAGGGTGGAGGACGCGCCGGTCTGGCTGCGGTGGCGGTGCGCGAGGGCACGCAGCACCGGCAGCGTCACACTGACACCGACCAGGGCGGGGAGCACCAGCAGCGGTGTCCGGCCAAGGCCGGCGATACCGACTGTCGCACCGACCGTCAACGGCGCCAGGGCGAACCCGATGTTGCCGCCCGTGGAGAACCACGCCATCGAGGTATGACTCCCTTCGCTGGCCATCCGGGCCAACCGGGCCGATTCGGGGTGGTACGCCGCCACACCGATGCCCGAGATCGCCACGAACAGCAGCGTCAGTCCGTAGGACCCGGACACACCGCTCAGCGCGATCCCAGCGCCACCGAGCAGGGTGCTGGCCGGCAGCAGCCAGGGCATGGCCCACCGATCGGTCAGCGCCCCGAACAGCGGCTGCGCCACCGACGACAGCAGCGATGCCGCCAGCACTAATCCGGACGCGGCCGCGTAGGTGTAGGCCCGTTCCGCGACGAAGAACGGCACCAGGGCTGCGACAGCGCCCTGGTAGACGTCCACACAGGCATGACCCACCGCCAACAGCGCGACGGACCTGCGACTCTTCACCCGACCAGCATGGCCACCCATCGGTCTGTCCGGCTTCCGTTAACCGGCCAACATATGACCGAAGTCCGCCACGTGCCGGGGGCCCCACCCGCGCCCAGTGGCTGGGCCCCGGTGGGGAGATTGACGCCCACCGGCACGACGATCATCAGATCGTCTACGCCCGCTGCTGCGAGAGCTGATCCTGGCTTACACGCGCGATCCCCAGCAGGACACTCCAGAGCGGGCGCGACTGCTCGCCGTGCTCCTCGATCAACTCCGGACCTGTCCCCAGCAACCGCACTACTTGACCACACCCACCGAGCCCCTGCTGACCGCCATCGCGCACATGTTCCAGATCTATCCCGCGGACACCCGGACGCTGGCGGATGTGGGTCAGCAGGTAGGCGCCAGCGAACGCACCCTGTGGAGGTTGTTCCGCTGCGACCTCGGCATGACCTTTCCCAGTGGCGACCCAGCTGCGCCTGCACCACGCCCTGATCATGCTCGAGCGGAAGACGCCCGTCACCGCCGTCGCGCACGCGTGCGGCTGGGCGTCGGCGAGCGCGTTCATCGACGTCTTCCGGCGCACCCTCGGAGAGACACCCGGCGCATCCCACTGACCACTGGACGATCGGACATCTCAGGAGTGCAGCCCTCGCTCCGGGTGGGCGGCGACGCGTGGAGATCGGTGACGGCGCCCGAGGCGCAGGCCGCGGCGGCGACGGGTTTATGTCAGCGCCAGTTCGAAGAAGTGCCACGTGTCTATCAGTTCAGGTGGTGTCTCGGAGCCGCCATAGGGTCCACGCTCGGTGAACCCCCGGTCTCGATAAAGAGCGTGCGCGCGCTCTTGGAACGGCGCGCTGTCGAGGCGGACCAGTGCCATGTCACGCCTGCGGCCCTCCTCCAGCAGCCTGTCCAGCAGTGCGGCACCGACGCCGCGGTGGCGATGGCTCGGCTCGACGTACATGCGTTTGACCTCGCCTATTCCGGGCTCGAGCTGCCGCAAGGTGCCCGTACCGATCGCAGATCCGCCGTGCAAGGCGAGGAGGATGCTCGCGCACTCCGCGCGGCTGACGTCGACCCAGCGACGTACCTCCTCGGTCCCTGTCGGCACAATCGTCCAGCCGGTGCGGGCCAGAAGTCGTGGATTCGCCTCCGCAACATATGAGGCGATCAACCGAACGACCGCCTCGTCGTCGGCTGGGCTTGCAGCGCGGATCGTCACGCCGGGGTCGTCGGCAGCCATCCGATCATGGTGACAGGCCTCCTTCGGCCCCCAGTGGCCCGATCCCACGTCCTGACGTGCTCTGCACGTGCCGAACGGCCGGCTGCCCACGTCGCCCGCGTGACAAGCCACGTGCCACGTCGCGCAGTCGCTCAGGGGGGATCACTTGCACGATGAGCCTCCCCGCCCGCGAGAGACCTGAGCTGTTCGTCCGACAGCGGCCGCGTGAGGGGGTCGGCGTGACGGTGCACCATCTCCCAGCCGGACGGCGTCCAACGGTAGATCTGGGTGACGCGCATTGACAGGTCTTGGTCCGGGAGATCGGCGATCCTGCCGTGTTGCCGCTCGATCATGACGAGAACCGCGGTATCGCCCCATGCATGAGCCGCGGTGATCTCGAGAGCGGCCTCGCCGTCACTGAAGGGACTCTGCCAGCCCTCGAATTCCTTTCGCCGGTCGGCGAACTGTTGGGGCGGTCCTCCGTTCGGTGGGGTCAGGGTGAAGCCGCGGGCGTGGTGGATGAGGGCGAGATAGCGGTCCATGTCACCCTGCATCCACGCATTGGCGGCCTCTTCGGTGTCGGTTATCAACGCGGCGGCGTCGTGATCGTCTCCGCCATGCGGTGATGAAGTCATCGGGTCCCCTTCTTTCAACCTGCTGGCCCTACGTGGCCCAAGCTCGTTGCAATCGCCATAGCTCTCTCGGAAGGTTTGGCTGGATCTCTCGCCACGGGTCGCAGTTCTCGAACTCTATGGAGTCAGGGTGACGAGCGCGGAGTGTGGTCCCTGCTGGTTGTGGAACTTCTCACGGCAAACCACGGGACGCCCATACCGGGCGAAGGGCTGGTGACCTTGGTGCTCGAGAGCGGCGCCCGCCGCGAAGCGCGCCGCCGCGGTACCCGAGCGTCAAGGATGAGCCGAAGCCACTGTCAAGAGTCAGCCGAAACACGGTCAGGCAAAACCCGAAGACGAAGTGTGTAGCAGCACCCGACGTCATAACAGAGCCGGTGGGGCAGGTGGGACTTGAACCCACGACCGACGGATTATGAGTCTTACCAGGGCATTTCACGTCAGTTGGTGTCCTCTCGCCATAGCCGCCTTGACCTGCGCAAACCCGGTTGCAGACTAGGCAACGATTGTCGTTGGCCGGGGACGTTTCGCGTCCTGGTGCGGACTAATCGCGGCCCGAACCTGGTTCCTGAACGAGCGGATCTGCTGACTTGGTGTTCCCGCGAAGGCCGCCGCTGTGGTGGTCCTGTGCGAGATCCCGCAGGGCCGCGCAGAGATTCGTTGGCTTGGGGTCACGGGCCGGCAGTCGTGGACGTGTCGTGGCTGTTCCAGTTCCAAGGGTTGAGGAAGGGGACGCCGAGGGGTTCGAAGTGCTTGGTGTTTCGGGTCACGACGGTCATGTCGGCGACCTGAGCGATGGCGGCGATGAGGGCATCATCCAGCGGCGCGTGTTCCGGTACTCGGTAGGTGGCAAGGATCCGGGCGGCCGCCAGGTCGAAGGGCAGTACACGTCCGCCGAAGGCGGGCAGGACGTGTTGGTCGAACCAGTGGCGCAGGATCTCGCCTTGAGGCGGGTCGGATCGCTCCTTGGCGATGACGCCACGTTCGATCTCGGCGATGGTGGTAGCTGTGACGAACTGGTCTGACGCCGGGATGGCCGCCGCCCAGGCTTGAACTGCTCGATTGCGGCCTCGGATTCGCAGCGCGGACACCACGTTGGTGTCCAGCACATAGCTCACAGCTCGGGTGTGCGGGCGGCAAGCCCCAACCGGTCGGGCTCGAACTCAATGTCGGCGCCCTCGTCCGTGGTGAGCAAATCGACGATGGTGGCCGGTTCACGCTCCAGCGCGTCGGCGAGGATCTCACGTGCCTCAGCTTCGACCGAGCGGCGATGCTGCTCGGCACGCGCGCGAAGCGCTGCCTTGGTCCCGGTGGGAAGGTTGCGGATCAGGATCTGTTCGATGGTGACCACCTCCGATATCTTGGTAACGATATCACCTGGTAGTAGTACGGTCCCGGTGACCAAGGTCGCCGTAGCCCTCCGAAGCGACACCCAATCCCGGGATCACTAGCAGCGCACTCCGAGCCTGCCCGACACGCGGCTGTTAGACGATTCCGGTAGGACCGGTGTCCGGCCAGACTCGGTCTAGGTGCTCGGCGGGTCGCTCTCTTTCGCGGCTGCCCATCCGATGTGGGTGTGGCTCTCTACCGGTCTGCGGTCCCGTCGGGTGCCGTGCCGGTGTGTGGCTCACGAGGGGACTGCCCAGCTCGTAATAGCACTGCCCGCCCGGCGTCATGACAGGACGACGGGAAGGACGAAGCTCGTGGCGAGGGTGTTCATCGGGGTTGATCCGCACAAGCTGTCGGCGACGATCGAGGTGGTCGACGACCGGGAGACGGTGTTGGCCAGGGGCCGGTTCGGCACCGACAAGGC
>DATLQE010000459.1:0-5041 GCA_035535335.1 Lapillicoccus sp.
TGCTCGGCTACTGTGGTGAGGTCGTCAGAGCCGGGTCGCCGTTCGAGGAGGTGGCGTGTCCCAGCTGAGTACGCGGGGAAGCAGCGAGGCGGAGGCGGCGTCCTTCCGGCAGTCGCTGCAGCCCCTCCTCGACATCCTCAAACGCGTTCCCTACACCGCGTCGGTCGTCCTCGTGATGCTCGTGCTCGGCTTCGCCAGCCAGGCCTTCTGGCGGCCGATCAGCGAGTCGGGGTGGTGGCCGAACGTCGCGTACGGCTTGCCCTCCTTCGAGGAGGGCCACTGGTGGACGCCCGTCTCCGGCGCCTTCTTCGCGCGCATACCGGGGCAGTACATCCCCGTGCTGGGCGGGTATGCGGTGATGACCGGCTTCGCGGAGTGGCGGCTTGGAACCCGCATGGCGGTCATCGCGACCGTCGTGGGCCAGCTGGCCGGGGTCTTCGGGACGGCGGCTCTGCTGGCGGTGTTCCGGGGCACTGACTGGCCCTGGGCGGTCGAGACCGCTCGAGCGCTCGACGTGGGCTTCTCGTCCGGGGCCATCTGCGCGGTGGTCGTCGCGGCGATGACGCTGCGGGCGCCGTGGCGAGGGCGCATCATCGTCGCGGTCTTCGGTTACAGCATCGTCAGCTTCGTCTGGGTCGGCCTGGTCTGGGACATCGAGCACGTCATCTCCTCCTTCGTCGGCCTGGCCATCGGCTGGCGGCGCTCGCGGACCCTCTTCGCGGGCGACGGGAAGCTGACCCGTCACGAGACCCGCGTCATCGCGACGGTCATGCTGCTCCTCATCGCCCTGGCCCAGATCCTCGCGATGGCGTTCCCCGAAGACGGTCCGCTGGGACCCGAGGCGTCGGTGGTCGGTCGGCCACTGATCGTCCTCTTCGTCATCGCGGAGCTGCTGGTGGCGGCCGGCCTGCACCGCGGCAGCCGCCTGGCCTGGAGCGCCGCGACGGCGCTGTCGATCACCGGCGTGCTGACGGCGACCGCCCTCCGACCTCCCGCTCGCGCCGTCGCCGCCGCGGTGGTGTTCCTGCCGCTGCTGGTGCTGCTGCTGCGCACCCGCCGCGCCTACACGGCGAAGATCATCCCGCCCTCGTCCACCCGGATGATCCGCGACGTCGCGCTGATCGGCATCGGCTTTCTCCTCTACGTCATCTTGGGCTTCGTCGTCATCGAGGATTTTCAGCCGCCGCCCGACCTCATCATGCAGGCTCGCGAGCTCGTCGCCCGGTTGTTCTTCGCCACCAGCGGGGCCTTCGTACCGACCTCTCGCACCGCGAGCGTCTTCCTGGTGAGCCTCTCCCTCATCCCGATCGTCGTGTTCTTCAGCGTGCTGCTGGTGCTGTTCATCCGGACCCGCAAGCCGGCGGCGGCGGTGAACCGCGAGCGCGCGCTCGAGCTCTTGCACACCTACGGTGGCGGCAACCTGTCCTGGATGGCCACCTGGCCGGACAACGCGCACTTCGTCACCGCGGACGGCAAGGCGGCGATCGCGTATCAGGTCAAGGGCGGGACGGCGATCGCGCTGGGCGATCCGGTCGGTGCTCCGGAGTCGGTGGCGACTTCCATCGCCGAGTTCGCTCGCGACTGCGAGACCCACGGCTGGGTTCCGTGCATGTTCTCGTCGACGCGGGCGGTGCTCCGGCAAACCAGTGCACTGGGATGGCGGCACGTCCAGGTCGCCGAGGACACGGTCATCGACCTGCCCAACCTGCAGTTCAAGGGCAAGGCCTGGCAGGACGTCCGCACCGCGCTGAACCGCGCCGCGAAGTCGGACATCCAGTTCAGGATGGTGCGGCTGGCCGACGAGTCGTTCGCGATGGTGCAGCAGGCCCGGGGCATCTCCGACCAGTGGGTGTCCGACAAGGGCCTGCCGGAGATGGGCTTCACGCTGGGCGGTATCGACGAGGCTCTCGACCCCGAGGTCCGCGTGGGGCTGGCCGTCAACGCGCACGGGATCCTTCAAGGGATCACGTCGTGGCTGCCGGTCTACGGCCCGGGAGGCGTGGTCCACGGCTGGACCCTCGACGTCATGCGCCGGTTGCCCGACGGCTTCCGGCCGGTGATGGAGTTCATGATCGCGTCGGCCTGCCTGGCCTTCAAGGAGCAGGGTGCGCTCACGGTGTCCCTGTCGGGTGCTCCGCTCGCCCGCTCGGAAGACGACGACGACGGCCTCGGCGGCGTCGATGCCGTCCTCAACCAGCTGGGCGAGTTGCTCGAGCCGGTCTACGGATTCCGCTCCCTGCACCAGTTCAAGACCAAGTTCAAGCCGCGCTACGAGCCCATGTACATGGTCTTCCCCGACGAGGCGGCGCTCCCCCGCATCGCCCTGGCCCTCACGCAGGCGTTCCTGCCGGACGCGCGGCTGCGCGACTACGCCTCAGTGCTGCGCAGCTGACCATCGGCCGCGGCCAGAGCAGCGGCTGCGGCGGCGAGACGCCGGTGCGGCGCCCCGAGGACGGCGACCGAGTCGGCCCACTGCTCGACCGCGCCCACACCCGGCGGCAGATCCTGCACGCGCGGGTCGGTGACGTCGGCAATGAGGAGCTGCGGGATCTGAGCGGCTACCGCCCGAAAGGGTCGGTCCCAGAACGGCTCTGTTGCCGCCTTCGGGGTGGGCAGTCCCACGGCCCTTTGGTTCACGAGCAGGGCGTCCAGCGCTTGGGTCAGGCCGTCCTCACGCGCCCGCCAGTCCGGGCCTTTCAGCGCCGCGGACAAGGGCCCGGTCGTCGGGCCGGCGACCGCGAGTCGCGCGTATGCGGTGCCGAGCCACTTCGCATACGGCGGCCAGGCTCGTTCGAGCAGGAAGCCGAGGTGCATCGCGGTACGAACCAAACGAGCCATGACGACCCGCGAGCCCGCTTCGTCGCCTCGGTGCCCGGCGCGCCCGGCCAGTGGGAGCTCCTCGCCGAGCCGGGCCCAGTCCGCTGCGAGCACATACCGCCAGACGTCGTCGGGATACCACCGCAGCGCTTCGCGCACCACTCCGAGCTGCCCGGCCGAGTCGTGGAACACCGGGCCGCCGGTGACCTCGAGGATGCTCTGCCCGGTCAAGCCCAGCCAGGAAAGCGGATCGAGGCCGTCGCGAGGGTCTACGCCGAGCCGGTCGACGGCCAAGCCCCTCGTGGAGTCGACCTGCACTTGGGACCGGGCGTCTGGCCGCCAGGTCGTGGCGAAGCGGGTCGGCCAGCCGGCGTAGCTCTGCGGGAGCGCCGCGTTCAGGTAGGCGTCGACCTCCTCGACTACCCCGACTGGGACGAGCACGTTGAGTCTTAGTCCCCAGTCGTGGTCCTGCGACATCAGGTCGTCGTAGCCCAGCACGTCCGAGCCGCTGCCCAGGCGGGCCGCCGCGTATGGCAGCCCGGGCCATCGTCGTCTGATGAGCGGCCCGACGATGTCGCGGTGATAGGCCCGGGCGAGGTCGATGCCGGATGCCACCGCAAGGACTGCTCAGCGTTTGACGAACGGGTTGTCGAGCGTCCCGATGCCCTCGATATCGACGCTGACCCGCTGACCCGCGCGAACCGGACCGACACCGCTCGGGGTCCCGGTGAGGATCACATCGCCGGGCAGGAGGGTGAAGGCGGCCGACGCATACGCGATGAGGTCGGCGACCTTGTGGACCATGTCCGCGGTGGTGCCGTCCTGGACGACCTCGCCGTCGAGCCGCGTGACGAGCCGCAGGTCGCTCACGTCGAGCTCGGTCTCGACCCACGGCCCGATCGGACAGAAGGTGTCGAAGCCCTTGGCCCGCGCCCACTGCCCGTCGGAGTTCTGGAGGTCGCGCGCCGTCACGTCGTCGGCGACGGTGTAGCCCCACACGCAGTCGAGGGCCTCCTCGACGCGAAGGTCCTTGGCGATCTTGCCGATCACGACGGCGAGCTCGCCCTCGTAGTGGACGTTCGTACTCTGCCGCGGCAGCACGACCGGGTCGCCGGGCCCGACGACCGCGGTGTTGGGTACCAAGAACATGAGGGGCTCGGCGGGCACCTCGTTGCCCAGCTCCTTGGCGTGGTCCGCGTAGTTGCGACCGATGCCGATCACCTTGCTGCGTGGGATGACCGGCGCCAGCAGCCGCACCTCCTCCAGCGGCAGCTCGCCCTCGCCGGGCACCAGTCCGATGTAGAGAGGATCGCCCTGGAGGGCTCGGACCACCTCACGGCCGGGTTCGCCGTCGACGATGCCGTATGCGGGGTCCTCACCGGTCGTGTACCTCGCGATCCGCACGGCCCTACCCTATGGCCGGGTGTCAGCGCGCGGTCAGGACCGCCTTCGCCATCGCCGCGTAGCCGTCGTCGTTGGCGTGGATGTCGTCGCGCGAGCACATCCAGGTCCATTCGCAGATGCGGGCGACGTTGGTCGGTTCCGGGGACCCGCCGTTCTCGGAGGTGGCGAACGCGCCGGCGACGTCGGCGACCTTCGCCCCGGCCGCTCTGGCCGCCTTGGTGATCTCGGCGTTGAGGCCGGCCAGCAGCGGCTTCGACTGTTCGGCGGCGGCCTTGCCCGGAGCGCCCTTCCGCCAGGCGGCCAGCAGCGGGTTGTAGTAGGTGAGGACGACCAGCTCGACCTTGGGCCCGGCCGCCCGGATCTGGCGGAGGATCGCCGAGAGATTCGTGGCCACCGTCGTCGTCTGGCTCTTCGCGCAGGTCTGGTCGACCTTTCCGGACGGGTCGGCGCAGCGCAGGACGTCGTTGGCGCCGATGTCGAGGGTGACGAGGCGGTTCGTCGAGGCGTTCGCCTTGAGCAACGCCACCGCCGCGGCGATCTGGCTGCCCCCGGGATACCGGCAGATCCCGCCATCCAGCATCGACGACGTCGTCTCGCCCGAGCAGCCCAGGTTCTTCAGCTGCGCGCCCGCCCGGGTCTGGCGCAGGCCCTCGAGGACCGGACCCGCATACCCGCGCTCGGGCTGATCCCCCGACGGCTGGTTTCCGACCGCCAGGGAGTCGCCGAGGGCGAGGTACCAGCTGTCCGCCGGTGCTGCCGAGGTGGACGTCTCCGCGGGACGCGGCGCCGGAGTCGACGAGGGCGGCGGCGTCGTGATCGT
>DATLQE010000460.1:0-5131 GCA_035535335.1 Lapillicoccus sp.
AGCGCTCCCGCGATCAGGGCGCGCTGGTTGTCGTCCGCGTAGGCGCCCGGGCCCGGCTCCCCCTCCAGGTACTCGGTGACCGTCAGGAGGTATGCGCCCACGACCACTCCGACCCCGTGCGGCTGCGTCTCCGGGGACACCGTGGGAACCACCACGTGGTGGCCCCGCTGGGCCAGCTCTCGGGCCGCCGCATACGTGTCGAGCAGCTCCTCCAGCCGCGCGTGCCCGCCGACGTCGTCCGCCGTCACGAACCAGCGAGGCTGGTGGCGGCCGCTGGCGACCCAGTGGTGTGCGCCCGCGCCATGCGGCAGGTACGCGCACGACATGACGCCCGGGTCCCAGTGCTCGCGAACGATGCCGAGGACCGAACCGGCGACGAGCTCCTCGGGTTCGACCAGCATCGGTTCAGCCGAACAGCCCGCGGCCCAGCATCGCCGTCGTCAGCGATTCCTGCATCCACGTGAGGAAGTCGTAGAACGACGCGGCATACACGGCGGGATCGTCGGGGTCGAGAGCGGAGATCCGCTCGTCGAGGGCGAGGGCGTCCTCGTCGGTCCTCAGCCCCAGCCGCTCGCCGAGGACGAGCCGGGTGTCGGTGAGGGCGACGAGCACGGCCTCCGCCTGTTCCCGGGTGAGCTCGAGGCGGTCACCGGTCGCGCCTCGAAGGGCGCCGATCGCCGTAGCCAGGTTGGTGGCCTTGCGGTCGCGGAGCTCGTGCTCGGTGAGCCGCCGGAACTCGTCCGCCACCTCCTTGTCGCCACGGTGCGCAGTCGGCAGCAGTCGTTCCAGAGCCGGGTCGCGGTCGGCCAGATCCGGTTCGGGGCCGAACTCCTGGTCTTCGCCGGCGACCGAGACGCCAAGACCCGCGACGAGATCGTCGAACGCATCACCGGTGTCGGGGCGGTCGCCGACATCCGGGGGCGCGACGATCTCCCGCGTCTGCTCCATGAGGCCGGCGACGACGCCGCGCTCCATCTCGTCGAACTTCGCGACGTAGCGGTCGCCCTTGCGCCGAAACGACCGAGCCACCCTCAGGCGTCCTTCTCGAACGTCGCCCAGAGGCCGTACCCGTGCATCGCCTCGGTGTCCCGCTCCATCTCCTCGCGGCTGCCGTGGGCGACGACGGCCTTGCCTTTGGTGTGCACGTCGAGCATGAGCTTCTCGGCCTTGGGGCGCGGGTATCCGAAGTAGGTCTCGAAGACGTAGGTCACGTAGGACATGAGGTTGACCGGGTCGTTCCACACCAAGGTGATCCACGGGATGTCGAGCTCGAGCTCCTCGACGGTCTCGGTGCTCCGCTCCTCCACCGGCGCGATCGAAGCGGTCATCCCCACGGCCTCAACCATAGGCTGTCAGCCGTGACCAGTACGGCCCGGCGAAGCACCGCCCTGCTCACCGACCACTACGAGCTCACCATGGTCGAGGCCGCCCTTCGCAGTGGCGCGGCGACTCGTCGGTGCGTCTTCGAGGCGTTCGCCCGACGCCTGCCCGAGGGCCGGCGCTACGGCGTGGTGGCCGGAACGGGGCGGTTCCTCGAGGCGCTGCAACGGTTCCGGTTCGGGGACGACGAGATCGACGAGCTGCGCCGACGCCGGGTCGTCGACGACGCCACCTGCGACTGGCTGGCGGGCTACCGGTTCTCCGGTGACGTCAGGGGGTACGCGGAGGGTGAGGTCTACTTCCCCGGCTCGCCGGTGCTCGTGGTCGAGTCGTCGTTCGCTGAGGCGGTCGTCCTGGAGACGCTGGTCCTCTCGATCCTCAACCACGACACCGCAATCGCCTCGGCCGCCTCCCGGATGACGTCCGCGGCCGGCGACCGGCCGTGCATCGAGATGGGGTCTCGCCGTACGCACGAGGAGGCCGCGGTCGCGGCGGCGCGCGCCGCATACGTCGCCGGGTTCGCGACGACGAGCAACCTCGAAGCGGGCCGCCGTTACGGCGTGCCCACCGCTGGCACGGCGGCCCATGCCTTCACCCTCCTGCACGACACGGAGCGGGAGGCATTCGCGGCCCAGGTGGACTGCCTCGGCACCGGCACGACCCTGCTGGTCGACACGTACGACGTCACGGAGGGCGTGCGGACGGCGGTCCGGGTGGCCGGGACCTCGCTCGGAGCGGTCCGTCTCGACTCGGGCGACCTCGTGGAGCAGGCCCGCGAGGTTCGCGCACTCCTCGACTCGCTCGGGGCCACGGGCACCCGGATCGTCGTGACGTCCGACCTCGACGAGTATGCGATCGCCGCGCTCGCGTCTGCGCCGGTCGACGCGTACGGGGTCGGGACCCAGCTGGTGACCGGCTCCGGGGCGCCCACGGCCAGCATGGTCTACAAGTTGGTCTCGAGGTCGGACGACGACGGTGTGATGCGGCCGGTCGAGAAGCGGAGCGAGTCGAAGACGTCGGTGGGCGGCCGGAAGTGGGCCTTGCGCCGGCTCAGTGCCGACGGGGTGGCCGAGGCCGAGGTGGTCGGCGTCGAGGAACGTCCCACCGACGACGGCGACGACCGCCCGCTCATGGTCGACCTGGTCCGCGGGGGTGAGCTGCTGGCGCCGCCCGACCTGGCGACGGCCCGTGAGCGACACGCGGCGTCGCGAGCCGAGCTCCCGGCCGTCGCGCTGCGGCTGCAGCGCGGCGACGTCGCGCTGCCGACCGTCTTCGAGAGCTGACCCACCGAGTCAACTTTCAGCGCTGAGGCCTACGTTCGGCAGCATGCTCACCCTAGCCACCGCCGGCGACTCCATCTGGTCCGACATGTTCACCTTCCAGGTGCCCCCTGTCGAGAAGATCATCCGAACCGTTGTCGTGTACCTGGTCATCGCCGTCCTCATCCGCCTCTTCGGGCAGCGGATCCTCGCACAACTCAACCTCGGCGATCTAGTCGTGGTGCTCCTGTTGTCCAACGTCGTGCAGAACGCCATCATCGGGGACGACAACTCGGTCGTCGGGGCGGCGCTCGGCGCGACGGTACTCGTGGTGTTCGACTACGTCCTTGACCGGATCGCCTATCGCATCAAGCATTCCGAGCGCATCCTCGATGGCCCGGAGGTGACGCTCGTCGAGGACGGACACGTGAAGGCGGACCAGTTGCGGCGGGTCGGCATTCGGGAGACCGAGCTGCGCACGGTCCTGCATCGCATGGGTGCCGACCAGGCGTCCGAAGTCGAGTACGCGACGCTGCGGCCCGGCGGAGCCTTCGACGTGGCGTTGAAACGCATGGAGCAGAACGCGAACGCCGGGGAGCTCGATGCAGCGCTAAGCCGCATCGAGGCCCTTATCGACGAGCGGTTCGCGGCGCTGGAGGCCCGGCTGAGGTGAACACCTCCGCCGTGCCGGTTAGCCGGTGATCACCACGGGCTGGCCGTTGGCGACGAGCTCCCAGTCCTCCGTGGAGAACGCAGACGCGTCGATCACCTTGTTGGTCGTCACCCAGTCGATGAGCAGCTGCCGGATCTCGACCTGAGCGTTGTAGAGCACCGGCGCGGTCGTCACGCCCGGGAAGTTGCCGCCGCCGGACTGGCGGTAGTTGTTGATGGCGACGACGAAGGCCTGGTCGGCGGTGACCGGCGCACCCGCATACGAGAGGTTCGTGATCCTGGAGCCGACCGGCTGGGCGATGTCGATGTCGTAGGTGAGCGGGGCGTCGAGCCCGGCCATGATGTCGTAGTTGTAGTCGGGCGTTCCGTTCGGGGCCGTGTCGGTGACCGCGTTGGTGACGGCGTCGGCAGCGAAGGGTCCAGCGCTGCTGACCTGCTTGAAGTAGCGGGCCGAGTACTCGAGGTAGGCCTTGACCTGGGCGCCGGTGAAGCGGATGGCGAGCAGGGTGTTGTCGTAGATGTACAGTCCGGCCACGTCACGCACGGTCACGTTGCCCGCCGGGATGGCCGCCGCCCGGTTGAACGGCGCCGCGATGGACAGGACCGGCAGGCTGGCGTCGGCGGTGCCGGCCAGCACGCTCTTCACGGCGTCGGCCTGGACGTAGTTGATGAAGTCGATGGCGGCGGTGTCCTCGTAGCGGGACGTCGCCGCGGACATCGGCTGCAGCGAGGTGCCGATCACGCTGTTGACGTACCTGCGCACCTTGTCCTGGGCGTCCTGGACGAGCTTCTCGATCCCGGCGTCCGCCGGCACCGTGTTGGAGTTCAGCGTCGTGGCCGCCGTGGCTTGGTCGTCGACCACCCACTGGCCCTTGGTCTTCGTCATGGGGATGTCCATGACGGTGACCCGGTTGCCCCAGTAGTTCGGCTCGGAGAGCAGCACCTGCTTGCCGGTCTCGAGGTTGGTGACCTTGCGCTGCGGGATGTCGCGGTGGGCGTGTCCGACGAGGATCGCGTCGATGCCCGGGACCTGCTGCGCGAGCTGGGTGCTCGCGTTCTCCGGGTACGGCAGGGCATCTCCATAGGAGGACGACGTGTCCATGCCCGAGTGGCAGGAGACGATCACGACGTCGGCGCCGGCGGCCTTCAGCCGCGGGACGAAGATCTTGCCCTGCTCGACGATCCCCGGGAACTTGGCCTTGCCCTCGACGTTCGCCTTGTCCCAGATGGCGACACCGGGCGTGACCAGGCCGAGGATGCCGACCCGCAGCGGCTTCTGGCCGGGGATCTTGACCGTCTTGATGATGTAAGGCGGGAAGAGCGGGGCGCCGGAGTTCCAGTCGACGGTGTTGGCGCTGAGCAGCGGGTGGTGGCACTGGGACTGGAACGCCCGCAGCAGCTCGAGGCCGTAGTTGAACTCGTGGTTGCCGAGGGCGGCGGCGTCGTAGCCGACGGCGTTCATCGCAGCGGCCATCGGGTGCGTCGTGCCGTTGGTGATCGGCTCGATCTTGGCGTAGTAGTAGGCGAGCGGCGTCCCTTGGATGGTGTCGCCGGCGTCGAGGGTGAGGGTGTTCTCGATCCCGCGCTCGGCCCGCACCGCCTTGATGAGGGTCGCCGCCTTGGCCACGCCGATGTCGTTGTGGGCCGCGTCGTCGTACTCGGTGTCCTTGAAGTAGTCCCAGTTGTAGACGTTGCCGTGGAGGTCGGTGGTCCCGAGCACCGTCAGCAGGTAGTCGTGGGTGCCACGCGGGTTACCGGCCGCGGCAGCCGGACCGGCGGCGGTCACGCCGACCACGCCGGCTCCCCCGATGGTGGCCATG
>DATLQE010000461.1:0-3012 GCA_035535335.1 Lapillicoccus sp.
GCACGGTGCTGCGGGTGGACCCGACCTCATTGGCGGTGACGGCGTGACCGCAGGTCTGCGGCGGACCGCAGGGCATCGTCGCCACCTCCGACGCCGTGTGGGTCGCGTGCACCCTGGACAACGTCGTTGCCCGGCTCGACCCGACCACGCTGGCCGTGACGGCCAGGGTCGCCACGCCGCCCGCCCCGGACGGCCTGGCGACCGACGGCAAGGGTCGGATCTCCGTCGTGGCCCAGCAGGGCCCGACGCTGGCCACGATCGACGCCGCATCGGCCACCATGAGCATGACCGGCGTTCTGGGCACGCTCCCGCAGCTCTACGACCAGGCCAACCTCGACATCGTCGTCACGACGGAGGCCGTCTGGATCTCGTCGTTCGCTGACAACACGGTCCACCGGGTCCCCCGTCCCAAGGCCTAGCATGCGTCGGTGACCCTCGACCACCCGAGCGACGCACGCACCGGCGAGCGCACCGAAGAGCCGTCCGCCGACGAGGCCGTCCCGCCGCTTGCCCTCGCCGCCCGCTGGGGCGGCACTGGCCACATCGCCGATCTCGGTCCGGACCTGCCGCCCGTCCACTGGGTCGACTTCGGCGGCCCGAGCGGAGCCTCCGTCGGCGACGACGCGCATACGCCGGTCGTCCTCGTCCACGGCCTCGGCGGCTCACACCTGAACTGGGTGCTGTTCGGGCCACTCCTTCGTCGGCACGGCCGGGTGTATGCGGTCGACCTCGCCGGGTTCGGGCTGACGCCCGGTGGCGAGCGGGAGAGCACCGTGACAGCCAACGTGACGCTGCTGACCTCCTTCCTCCGCGACGTCGTGCGCGAGCCCGCGATCCTCGTCGGCAACTCGATGGGCGGGATGGTTGCGTTGCTGCTCACCGCAACCCACCCGGACCTCGTCCACCGGCTGGTGCTGCTCGACCCGTCGATCCCGACCCGGCGGCGCGATACGGATCGCCAGGTGGCGGCGACGTTCCTCGTCTACGGCATCCCACGGGTCGGCGAGGCCTTCGTCCGCAGGATCGGGCAGCGCAGCGACCGGCAGCGCGTCATGGACACGACGAACCTCTGCTTCGCCGACCCCACCCGCGCCGACCCGGAGGTGCTGGACGCCGCGGTGGAACTGCTCGCCTACCGGCGCCAGCATGTGCCCGACGCCCAGCCCGGGTACCTCGGGGCGGCCCGCTCGATCCTGCGGGTCCTCCAACGCGGCCGGCGGTATGCGGCGCTGCTGCGCACGCTCGACGTCCCGGTCCTGCTCGTCCACGGCGAGGGGGACCGTCTGGTCCCGGTGGCCGCCGCGCGCGCCGCCGCGGCCGAGAACCCCGGCTGGACCACGCGAATCCTGCCGGATCTGGGCCACGCCCCCATGCTGGAGAAACCGGAGCTGGTCGCCGGCATCGTCGACGACTGGCTCGCCACCCCGCCTAACGGAAGGTGAACGAGATGTTCCGCGAGACGAAGGCGTTCAGCGGCTTTGCCGTGCCCGACACCGCCGCCGCCAAGGCGTTCTACGGTGACACCCTCGGCATCGACGTCAGTGAGGAGAACGGGATGCTCACCCTCCACCTCGCCGGCGGCCGCGACACGATCGTCTACCCCAAGCCGGACCACGTTCCGGCGACCTACACGATCCTTAACTTCCCGGTCGACGACGTCGAGGCAGCGGTCGATGCGCTGACCGCCAAGGGCGTCGAATTCGAGCGGTACGAGGGGGAAGACTTCTCGACCGACGAGAAGGGGATCATGCGCCAGGGCGGCCCGCTCATCGCGTGGTTCACCGACCCGGCCGGCAACATCCTCAGCGTTCTCGAGTCGTAGCCGCGTCCGGCGGCTGCGTCGCGACCCGGAGGAGCTCGACAAACACCTCGACCGGCTGGGCGCCGGAGACCGCCACCCGACCGTTCGCGACGACGAACGGAACGCCCCTGACCCCCAGCGAGCGGGCCTCCTCCTCGTCGCCGCGCACGTGGTCGCCGTAGGTGTCGTCGGCAAGCACCGACGCCACCCGCCGCTCGTCCATGCCCGCTTCCGCGGTGCAGCGCAGCAGCGTGTCGTGGTCGTCGATGGCCAGACCCTCGGCGAAGTGGGCCGAGTACATCCGCTCCAGCGCGGCGTCCTCGAGCGCCGGCCCGCCCATCTCGCGGGCGAGCGCGACGAGGCGGTGCGCGTCGTAGCTGTTGGCCTTGAGGGCGTGTGCCATGTCGAACCGCAGCCCCTCCTGCTCGCCGATCCGCGCGGCTCGAGCCGACATCGCGGCACCGGCCTCCTCGCCACCGCCGTACTTCTCACCCAGGTAGGTGTTGACCGAGACCGGCCGGCCCTTCGGCATACCGGGTTCCAGCTCGTATGCGCGCTGCCGGACGAGCACCTCGTGCGGCCGGTCCCACGCGTCGATGGCTCGCCTCAGCCGGGATTTGGCGATGTAGCACCAGGGGCACACGACGTCGGCCCACACGTCGAGCACGACCGCCGGCTCGGGTGCTCCTCGAGCCGGCTCGGCTGCGCTCGGAGCAGCATCGACATCGGGACCGGTCATCGAGTTCATCGTGCCACCCCGCGGGCCGGACGGCCCGGGCAGCGAATCGGCCCCTCATCGAAGCGATGAGGGGCCGGGATCGCGGCAGGTGCCGTGGTGTCAGTCAGGGTTCTTCTGCGTCGGGGGACGGGGCTCAGAAGCGACCGTAGCTGACGTTGGACTGGGTCCAGATGACGTGGAGACCGGTGGTCTGACCGGTGCGCGGGGAGTCGTACATCTTTCCGGCGCCGGCGAAGATGCCCACGTGGTAGGCCGGGTAGCCGAAGAAGATGAGGTCACCCGGGACCGGGTTGGAGACCTTCGACGACGCGGACCGCTGGGCCTCCGCGGTGCGGGGGATGCTCTTGCCGACCTGGCGGTAGACGTAGCTGGTGAAGCCCGAGCAGTCGAAGCCGGCCGTCGTCGTGCCGCCGTAGCGGTAGTAGATGCCGGAGAGGCTGGCCGCGATGCCGATGATGCCGCCGGTCGGCGC
>DATLQE010000462.1:0-2732 GCA_035535335.1 Lapillicoccus sp.
CCACCCCTGAATGGTCCCGCCGCCGTACCTGACCGTGCGCGGGAAGGTCGGTCAGGGCTCGAGGGTGCCCAGCGGGCCGGCCGTCGCCGGGAACTGGGCGGTGTTGAAGACCTGCACCCCGGCGTTGTGCTCCCCGTTGAAGGGGGTCGTCGCTCCCGAGCAGCCGGCCTTGGCGGCGTCGGCGGGTGAGTTGAACCAGACGCCGACGTGGAAGGTATGGATCGGGCCGAACGCCGGGTTGCTCGTCGCGTCGGGCGTCGGCGAGGAGTGTACCGACGGCGCGGGGGCGACGTTCGGTGCGATGGCGAACGTCTCCTGGTTGAACCGGCCGACGTACTCCTGGTGAGCGAAGCCGTGCCGGTTTGTCTCCAGGTCGCCCTGGTACCAGGAGACCCCGAACGGGAAGTTGGGCACCTGGATGACGAACGTGTCGAACTCGGTGTTGGCGGGCAGTCCCCACGCGTCGATGGTCATCCGCTCGACGGCGCCGTCGTGCTTGACCTTGACCCGGGCCGCCGCGTTGGGCAGGCAGCCGGCGGCGACGATGCCCGGCGAGCGCTGCAGCTCGAAGTTGATGCGACTCCCACCGGCGTCCGCGCTGGAGGTCTGGGCCAGGCCCAGGCCCGCGGTGGCGAGAGCGACGGCGCCGGCGGCGAGAGTGCGTTTCCTCATGAGAGATGTCCTGTTCTGGGTGAACTCACCGGACCCCTGTGATCCGGAGCTGGTGACGGGCCGGTTGCGGGCCAGATCAGGGGTGGATTGAGGACGCCGTTCCCGAACCCCACTCCGGGCGTCGCCGTCCTGCGCCGGGCGAAGGAGGCGGCCGCCACGCGAGCAGCCACGCGAGGAGCGAGCAGCCGCTCGGGACGGTCGACGAGGTGAGCGACTCGGAGGAAGGCGCCGGCCACGACCGGGTCGTCGGCCGCCGCCTGGCGAACCGCGGCGACGTAGCGCTTGATGAGACGCGCGCGGGCGGGTTCCTCGAGCTCGATGCCGGCGGCTGCGGCGCCGGCTCCGACCACGACGGTCCAGGGCGTGTCGACGTGTCGTGCCGCCGCGGCAAAGAACCGCCGGGCAAGGTGTTGGCGGCCGAGCCGGAGCTCGTGGCGGAGTTCCATGGCCTCAGCTGCCGCCACCGACATGCCCTGGCCGAAGGATGGGTCGAAGGCGCACAAAGCGTCGCCGGTCACGATCAGTCCGTCGGGGAACAGCTCCACCCACTCGTACCGGTGCCGAACGTCAGCGGGGAAGCGGTAGGTGATGCCGTCGTCGAGCGGCTCGAGCTGGTCGATGACATCAGCGATGACCGGTGCACACAACGTTCGGGCGTAGGCGCGGAACTCGGCGAGGTCCGTCGGCGGCCGGACACCGGCATATCCCGACAGCGTGACGATCCAGACGTCGTTCTCCTGGTAAAGGATGATGCCGCCCCGGGGCGTGCCGGGCAGGGCGCCATGGGTGATGGCCGCGGAGCCGCCGGTGTCGTCGAGGGAGCGCCGCCGGAACCGCCGGGTGACCGAGGTGTAGTCGACGCGGATGCGCTCCTCAGGCGGCGGTGGGTACCCGCGCCGCTCCAGCCATTCGGGAGTCCGAGAGGTCCTCCCTGAGGCGTCGACGACGAGGTCGGCCTCCATCGTGCGGCTCCGGTTGGGTCCGTCGAGACCCGTGACGACGACGCCCGTCACGTGGGAGAGGTCGGCGCTGAAGGCCAGGTCGAGGACCGCGGTGCGGTCGTAGAAGGTCACGCCGGGGATGGCCGCGACCCGCTCCCGGATCGTCCACTCCAGCAGCGGCCGGCTCACGGCGTATGCCCGCAGCCCGTTCCGCCCGGGCGCGGTGGGGCGCGGGCCGGCATACATGCGCACCGTCTCCTGGACGTCACCGGTGGCCGCGCCTTGGCTGACGAGGTACTCACACAGTCCGGGGAACAGCTCCTCGACGACCTCGCTCCCCCGGGCCAGCAGGGCGTGGGAGTGTCGCATGTGCGGCACCCCGTTGCGGGCGACCGGCCCGTAGGGCAGGTCGTCGCGGTCGAGCAGGATCACCTCGGCGTAGGTCTCGCTCAGCACCCGGGCCGCGAGGAGGCCCGCCATGCTGGAGCCGATGACGATGGCTCGGTCGACGGTTCCGGGCATGAGGGCCTCCTCTGGGTGGTGGTGTGGGTTTGGCTAGTTGCGGTATGCGGTTACCGCAGCGGGGCGACGATGGCCCCGGCCAAGCCGGGGATCGACGACACCGGCACGGTGGCGAAGGACGGTCGGGCGGCCGTGAGGTCGGCAACCTTGGCTTCGCCTGGGGACGCACCGGGACAGATGACCCGCTCGGTCTCCTTGACTCGAAGCGTGTTCATCAGGGTGCCGTCGATGGTGAACCGCAGCAGGTATTGCCCGAACTGCTCGGTCTCGGGCACCGGGACCAGGACGCAGCCATAGCTCGGGTACCCGTCGATGTCCACGCGAGGGATGGTGCGGTTCAGTGAAGAGGAGTCGAGCCGCAGGCCGCCGCCGACGGTGGTGAGGACGGGCCCGATGATGAGCGTGTCCGTACCGTCATTGCCGTCCGCCATGTCGTTCCCGTCGCCGGGAGACCAGATCTCCACGTCGTCACCGTCGTCGGCGACCATCACGTCATTGCCGGAGTCGCCACCGCGGTCGATCCCGCCGACGAGGATGTCCGGACCAGATCCGCCGAGCAGAACGTCGTTTCCCTTGTTCCCGACGAGCAGATCGGCA
>DATLQE010000463.1:0-2320 GCA_035535335.1 Lapillicoccus sp.
CTCACCGATACCGGCGCGCCGGCCGCCTGGCTCAGCACGTTCTCGGCCTCGGTCCGCCGAGTCCCGACCTTGGGCCGGTTCCCGACGACCTGGACGGCGACGTTCCCGATCTGCCAGCCTGCCTCCCGAACCAGCCGCGCCGCCTCGGCGAGGAGCGCAACCCCGGAGGCGCCAGCATACTCCGAGCGGTTCGTACCGAAGTGGGCGCCGAGATCGCCGATTCCCGCGGCCGAGAAGAGGGCGTCGCAGGCGGCGTGCGCGGCGACGTCGCCGTCAGAGTGTCCGTCGAGTCCGCGCTCGCCGGGCCAGTGCAGCCCGGCCAGCCAGAGCGGCCTCTCGCTGCCCTCAGCCGCCAGGGCGTGTACGTCGACACCGATCCCGACGCGCGGGAGGTCAGCCACCGTGGTCCCAGTCGATGGGACCGCGGTGCAGGAGGTGCGGGGCCGCCTGGGCGACCGGCTTGACGACGAGCCGGTCGACGTTGACGTGCTGGGGGAGGTTGACGCAGAACGCAATGCACTCCGCGACGTCCTCCGCGGTGAGTGGCCGGTCGACACCGTCATAGACGGCATCCGCCTTGCTCTGATCACCGTGGTAGCGGACCAGCGAGAACCCCTCGGTGTGCACCATGCCCGGGCAGATCTCGACGACCCGGACCCGCTCACCGTTGAGTTCCAGGCGCAGGGTTTCGGCCAGCGCGCGCTCGGCGTGCTTGGCCGCCGTGTAGCCCGCGCCGCCCGGGTAGACGACCTCGGCGGCGAGCGAGGTCACGACGACCACAGTGGCCCGAGACGAGCGGCGGAGGGCGGGAAGAAACGCCTGGGTCACCTGGAGCGTGCCGACCACGTTGCTGTCGAACATGTCCCGCCACTCGGCGGCGTCGCCGTGCTCCACACGATCGGTGCCGAGTGCGCCGCCGGCGTTGTTGATCAGAACGTCGCAGGGACCGATGTCCTCGGCTGCGACTCTGACGCTCACCGGGTCGGTGACGTCCAGGGCCACGCCGCGAGCGCGGTCGCCCAGGGCCTCCACGACGGCGTCGAGTCGCTGACGGCGTCGTCCGGTGACGACGACGTCGAAGCCGTCCGCGTGCAACCGTCTGGCCGTCGCGGCGCCGATTCCGGATCCACCACCGGTGACGACGGCGACCGGTCTGGTCGGGTCACTCGGCATCGGCGCCTCCGTGGTCCACCAGGGCGACGACCCGGTCCAGGTCCGCGGGCGTCGTGATCTTGTGGGCGAGCGGATCACCAGGGATCACCAGCACCGGCAGCCCGAGCGCCTCGACGAGCGCCGCGTCGTCGGTCACCAGCGCCGATCTCATTGCGGCGTAGGCGCGTTCGAGTACGTCGCGCCGGAACCCCTGCGGGGTCTGGACGGCCCGGAGCGCCGCCCGCGGCAACGTCGCCACCACGGTGCCGGTCTCGTCGACCTGCTTGATGGTGTCGACAACCGGCAGTCCCGGCACGACAGCCGGTGCGCCGTCCGCGACCGCGGCGGCCACCGCGGCGAACAAGGACGACGGCGTCATGGCCCGGGCGGCGTCGTGGACCAGGACGACGTCCAGCTCGGCGGGAAGCACGGCCAGTCCGGCCGCCACCGAGTCATGGCGCTCGATCCCACCGGCTACCACCCGAACCCGGGCATCCGCATACTCGGCGGTCTCCCGCTCGGCCTCGGCGAGGTGCGACGAGGGCGCCACGATGGCGACGCACCCGACACCGGGACACTCGAGCGCTGTCCGCACCGACCAGGCCAGCAGGGACCGGCCGTACAGCGGAACGAACGCCTTGGGCACGCCCGCGCCGTAGCGCGCTCCGACCCCGGCCGCGACGACGACCACCCCGACCCGGGGCTCGGCCATGGCGGCGGGACCCGAGCGGGTTAGGAGGCCAGGACCTCGTTGAGGATGGCCTCGGCCTTGTCCTCGTTGGTCTTCTCGGCGAGGGCCAGCTCGGACACGAGGATCTGGCGGGCCTTGGCGAGCATCCGCTTCTCGCCGGCGCTGAGGCCACGGTCCTTGTCACGACGCCAGAGGTCGCGAACCACCTCGGCGACCTTCATGACGTCGCCCGAGGCCAGCTTCTCGACGTTGGCCTTGTAGCGGCGCGACCAGTTGGTCGGCTCCTCGGTATGCGGGGCTCGAAGCACCTCGAACACCCGGTCCAGCCCGTCCTGGCTGACGACGTCGCGGACGCCGACGAGGTCACAGTTCTCGGCGGGGACCTGGATGGTCAGATCGCCTTGGGCGACCTTGAGGGTGAGGTAGATCTTGTCCTCTCCCTTGATCGTGCGGGTGGTGATGTCTTCGATCAGTGCC
>DATLQE010000464.1:0-2500 GCA_035535335.1 Lapillicoccus sp.
ACCCCGTCCAGCGGGCCGCGCTGCTCGCGCCGGCGCCAGCGCTCGGTGCTGTCCCGCGCGGCCTTTCGGGCGGAGACGTCGGCCCGATCCCAGAGCGCGTTCAGCTGCGGCTCGGCGTCATCGACGACGGTGAAGGCCGCCTCGATCGCGTCCGTCGGAGAAAGGTTGCCCTGCTCGTAGGCGGCGCCGAGCTCGACAGCGGTCAGCCGGGCGATCTCCCACGCGTCGCGCACCTCGGCCTCCTCACGCCAAAGCCCTCTTGTCACTGTAACGATGCGTTCTCGGTGTCCACCCGGCTGGGTGGAGGTCTGTCCGAGCGCCCTAGGGTTCGGATATACCTCCACCGGCGGAGGAACCGCCGCGCACGGGACGGAGACGGAATGTTCACTCGTACTGGCCGAATCGCCACCGGAGTTGCGCTGCTCGCCCTGGCCCTGAGCGCTTGCAGCGCGGGGTCCTCGACGAGCCCTGGCGCTGGGGGCGGCACGACGGGGTCGAGTGGTTCAGGGGGGTCAGTCACCATCGGCTTGGTCGCGGAGCCGGCCAGCCTCGACTTCACCAAGACCGACGGCGCGGCGATCCCGCAGGCCCTACTCACCAACGTCTACGAGACGCTGGTCAAGCAGGACCAGGACGGCAAGATCGTTCCCAGCCTGGCCACCTCGTGGAAGGTCTCGGACGACAAGAAGACCTACACGTTCGACCTGACCCCGAACGCCAAGTTCAGCAACGGCGACCCGTTCACCGCCGACGACGCGGTGTTCTCCATCAACCGGGTCAAGACCGACTGGACCATCTCCCTCAAGGCCGCGATGAACGTCGTCGCCGAAGCCAAGGCCGTCACCCCCAACCAGCTGCAGGTGACGCTCAGCACGCCGAGCAACGACTGGCTGTTCCGGATGACCACCCGGATCGGCGCGATGATGGACCCGAAGGGAGTCGACGCGCTCGCGACCAAGCCGGTCGGCACGGGTCCGTACGTCTTCGACGCCTGGAACCGCGGGGACTCCATCACCCTCAAGGCGAACCCGAGCTACTGGGGCCAGCAGCCCGCATACTCGACGGTGATCCTCAAGTACTTCAAGGACGCCACCGCCCTCAACAACGCGCTTCTGACCGGAACGATCAACGTCATCGGCACGGTGCAGGCGCCCGAGACGCTCAAGCAGTTCGAGGGCAACAGCAAGTACCAGGTCATCGAGGGGACGACCAACGGCGAGGTGGTCCTCTCCTTCAACAACGCCAAGGCGCCGCTCACCAACGTCAAGCTCCGTCAGGCCATCCGCACCGCCATCGACCACAAGGCGCTGATGGAAACGTGTTGGGCGGGCAAGGGCACGCTGATCGGCAGCATGGTGCCGCCCACGGACCCCTGGTACGAGGACCGCACCGGCGACTTCCCTTACAGCCAGGACAAGGCCAAGCAGCTGCTCGCCGAGTCGGGTACGGCCACGCCGACGCTGCGGCTGCGGGTGCCCAACCTGCCGTATGCGGTGGCCTGCGGACAGGTGGTCAAGAGCCAGCTCGAGCAGGTAGGCATCACCGTCAACCTCGACCAGCTCGAGTTCCCGGCGGCGTGGCTGCAGACGGTGTTCAAGGACCACGACTACGACATGTCGATCGTGGCGCACGTGGAGCCGCGTGACCTGCCGGCGGTGTTCGGGAACCCGCAGTACTACACCCAGTACAACAACCCGCAGCTTCAGGCGGACATCAAGGCGGCCGACGCGGGCACGACCGACGAGCAGGTGACGTCCATGAAGAAGGCGGCCCAGGAGCTGTCGCAGGACGCGGCCGCGGACTTCCTCTTCCTCCTGCCGAACCTCATCGTCGCCGACCAGGGCATCAAGGGCCTGCCGAAGAACGCGATCACCGAGTCCTTCGACCTGTCGGCGCTCTCGAAGGGGTGAGCCGAGGCGTCGCGCCGCGTTCGGAAGGTGAGCGCGTAGGGTCGACCGCGTGATCCTCCGAGTCCTGCAACGGCTCGGGATCCTCGTCGTGAGCCTGTTCGCCAGCTCGGTCCTGGTGTTCGCCTTCATGGCTGTACTTCCCGGCGACCCGGCGCGAGTCGCCTTGGGAGTCAACGCGAGTGACGAGGCGGTGGCCCGGCTGCGGGAGCAGTTCGGGTTGGACCGGCCGATCGTCGTGCAGTACCTCGACTGGGTCGGCGGGCTGCTCACCTTCCGCCTTGGCAACTCCTACGTGTCCGGTGCAGCCATCGCCCCGCAGGTGGCCGACCGGCTCCAGGTCACGCTCTGGCTGGTCGTCACCGCGACCCTCATCGCCACCGTCATCGCCATCCCGCTGGGCGTTCTCGCCGCGGTCCGTCATCGCAGACCGTCCGGCCTGGCGATCTCCTCGGTTTCCCAGATCGGAGTGGCGGTGCCCGCCTTCCTCGCCGGGATCCTCCTCATCACCGTCTTCGCTGTGCAGCTCGGTTGGTTGCCGGCCAACGGCTGGACGCCGCCGGCCGTGGACCCGGCGATGTTCGTCAAGCAGC
>DATLQE010000465.1:0-2295 GCA_035535335.1 Lapillicoccus sp.
GCCCTGCGGCTCCGGGAGCAGGTCGACACCGTCCTGCTCGTGACGAAGACGGTCCTCAACGAGGGCTCGACGGCGTGGGCGCAGGGCGGCATCGCCGCGGCGATGGACCCCGCCGACTCGCCCGAGGAGCACCTCCACGACACGCTCGTGGCCGGCGTCGGGCTGTGCGACGTCGAGGCGGTCACGGCCCTCGTCACCGAGGGGCCCCAGCGGGTGCGCGAGCTCGTCGCGCTGGGCGCCGAGTTCGACCGCGACTCCGCCGGGGAGATCCTGCTGACCCGCGAGGGCGGACACCACCGCGACCGGATCGCCCACGCCGGTGGCGACGCCACGGGCCGCGAGATCAGCCGAGCCCTCATCGAGGCGCTGCACCGGGTGCAGTCCGACCCCGGCATCCAGGTCGTCGAGCACGCCCTGGTCGTCGACCTCCTCCAGTCGGCCGACGGTCGGGTCTGCGGCGTAACCGTGCACGTCATCGGTGAAGGTCAGGTGGACGGCGTCGGCGCCGCGCACGCCCGCGCGGTCGTGCTCGCTACGGGCGGCCTCGGCCAGATCTACTCCGCCACCACCAATCCGGCCGTCTCCACCGGTGACGGCATGGCCATCGCCCTGCGGGCCGGGGCGGTGATGGCGGACGTCGAGTTCGTCCAGTTCCATCCGACCGTCCTGTGGCTCGGTGAGGGCGCCAACGGCCAGCAGCCGCTCATCAGCGAGGCCGTCCGGGGCGAGGGCGCCTTCCTCGTCGACGCGAACGGCGTCCGGTTCATGCCCGGCATCCACGAGCTCGCCGACCTCGCCCCTCGCGACGTCGTAGCCCGCGCCATCGTCGCCCGGATGCGTGAGACGGGCGGCGACCACGTCTGCCTCGACGCCCGTCACCTGGGCCGGGAGTTCGTCGAACGCCGGTTCCCCTCCATCGTTGCCACTTTGCGCGAGCGCGGGTTCGACCTCACCACCCAGCTCGTGCCCGTCGCGCCGGCCCAGCACTACGCGAGCGGCGGGGTCAAGGTCGACCTGCACGGCCGCTCGTCGCTGGACGGCCTGTATGCGTGTGGCGAGGTCTCGTGCAGCGGCGTCCACGGCGCCAACCGGCTGGCGTCGAACTCGCTGCTCGAGGGCCTCGTCTTCGCCTCGCGGATCGCGGACGACATCTCCGCCCGGTTGGCGGCCGGCGACCTTGCCCCGACGACGCCCGCGGCCCCGGAGGGCGACGGCGCGCTGCTCACCGCCGACCATCGCCGCGAGATCCAGCGTGCGATGACGGCGGGCAGCGGCGCCGTCCGGTCCGGCGAGTCGCTCGCCACGACCGACCACGAGCTGGCCACTCTGGCCAAGGCCGCCGAGTCGGGCGACGTCACGCCGGAGCCGGCGGCCTGGGAGACGACCAACCTGCTGCACCTCGGCCAGGTCCTCACGACCGTCGCCGCGCTGCGGGAGGAGACCCGCGGCGGCCACCTGAGGTCCGACTTCCCCGAGCGTGACGACGCGCACTGGCTCGGGCACCTCCATGCCGTGCGGCGCCCGGACGGGACGGTCGAGACGTCGTACCAGCCGGTGGCGCATCCGGAGGACGAACCGTCGTGACGCTTCGGGACCTCGACTTCCCGTACGACCAGGCCCGGGGGGTGGTGCGGACGGCCCTGGAGGAGGACCTCGGGCCGCGTCACCTCGACGTCACGACGCTCGCGACGATCCCCGCCGACCAGGTCCGCGGCGCCCAGATCGTGGCGCGGGCGGCGGGAGTCGTCGCGGGTTTGCCGGTCGTGCCGTTGGTGTTCGACGAGGTCTCGGCGCTCGTCGGGACCGGTCCCGTGGAGTCCGAGCTGCTGGTCGCCGACGGCGCCGACGTCGACCAGGGAGATGTCGTCGCTCGGGTGCAGGGAGCGCTGCGGACCGTCCTCATGGCGGAGCGAACCCTCCTCAACGTCGTCTGCCGGCTCTCCGGCGTGGTGACGCATACCCGCCAGTGGGCCGACGTGCTCGAGGGCACCGGCGCCATGGTCCTCGACACCCGCAAGACGACGCCCGGGATGCGGCACCTCGAGAAGTACGCGGTCCGCGCCGGCGGGGGCACCAACAAGCGGATGGGCCTCTACGACGTCGCGATGATCAAGGACAACCACAAGCTGGCCGCCGGTTCGGTGGCGGCGGCGCACGCGGCGGTGCGCGCCGCATACCCGGACGTCGACGTGCAGGTCGAGGTCACCACGGTGGACGAGGCGCTGGAGGCGTATGCGGCCGGCGCGCGGTTCGTCATGTGCGACAACATGCCGGTCGAGCTGCTGGCGGCGACCG
>DATLQE010000466.1:0-4422 GCA_035535335.1 Lapillicoccus sp.
CGGGCGGGACCGGCCTGGGTGCCGATCGCCGCCTGGCCGGGCTGCGCGAGCGAGCCCGGCGTGCAGATGAAGACCGACGCGCCGTAGAAGACGCGGCCCAGCGGGTTGAGGTTGTCCTGGACGTGGTCCCCGGCCCGAGGCTCGACGACCATGAACACCCCGTCCGGGGCGAGTGACGACCGGATCCGGCGGGCCGCCCCGACCGGGTCGCCCATGTCGTGGAGGCAGTCGAACATCGTCACCAGGTCGTAGCCGTCCGGAGCGAGCTCCAGGGCGTCGACGGTCACGAAGCTCGTGTTCGCCGTGACGCCTGCCTCCTCGGCCCGGCGCCGGGCCACGGCGATCGACGCCTCGTGGTAGTCGGCACCGACGAAGGTGGACCGCGGGTACGCGGTGGCCATGAGGACGGTGGACGCGGCATGGCCGCAGCCGACGTCGGCGACCCGAGCGCCCGCCTGGAGCTTGGGGACGACGCCGTCGAGGGCCGGCAGCCAGCCGTCGACGAGGTTGGCGACGTAGCCGGGCTTGAAGAATCGTTCGGTCCCGACGAAGAGGTTCTCGTCGTGCTCGTGCCAGCCGAAGCCTTCGCCGGTGCGGAACCGGTCGGCGATGGCGTCGACGTCGTGAAGGGCGCCGATCGCGACCTGCATGCTTGGCGCGAAGTACGCGGGGCTCCCGGGGTCGGCGAGGGCCGCGGCCTGCTCCGGACTCAACGCATACGTGTCGACACTGTCGGTGCCGTCGCCGGCGTCGTGGGTCACGTACCCGGCGGCCGCCTGGTTGGCCAGCCACGGTCGCAGGTAGGTCACGGATAGCCCAGTGCGCTCGGCGAGCGACTCGGCGGTGACCGGGGTGCCGTCGGCCATGGCCCGGTAGATCCCGAGCCGGTCGCCGATCAGGACGAGCCCGGCCGAGACCGTGGCCCCGAGGTCGCCGATCATCTGGCCGATAAACGCGTTCAACAGATCCGGGTCGGGCTGGCGGGTCTGAGTGGTGGTGGTCATGCGGTCCTCCGACGTTGCTCTGTGGGGTGGTGCGGACCACGGTCCGCGGGGCCCGTCAGCGGTGCGTCAACGAATCGTCAACGGCTCAGCGGGCCGGTCTACGCTCGTGGTGTGCTCCGGCTTCACCTGGTCGGGCGCGTGGCCGCCGAGACCGACGGGACCCCGCTGCCCGTGCCGACAGGAGACCGGGTTCGAGCCCTCGTCGGGTGGCTCGGACTCCATCCCGGGATGCAGCCGCGCGGCCTGGTGGCTCGGGCGCTCTGGCCGGACGCGGACGAGGCGCAAGCCCGGGCCCGGCTGCGCACCACCGTCTGGGCCCTGCGGCAGGCGTGGGGCGAGCCGGCCGACCGGCTATTGGCCGGTGCCCGCGACACGCTCGGCTTCGCCGAGCCGGTCTGGGTGGACGCCACCGGCGACGGCGAGCCGCTGCTCGAGGGCGGTCTGCTTCCCGGCCTCGACGACGAGTGGGCCGAGGCCGAGCGCGAGGCGTTCCGCGAGCGGCAGGGCGCCCGGTTCCGCCTACTGTCCGAACGCGCCGTCGCCGACGGACGAACCCACGACGCGGTCGACTGGGCCCGCCGCCGCTGTGCCGTCGCGCGGTGGGACGAGTCGGCGCACCGCGCGCTCGTCCAGGCGCTGCTGGCCGACGGCGACCGCGCCGGGGCGGCGGACGCGGCGCAGCGGTTCACCGAGCGGCTCCGCGCGGACCTCGGAGTGGCGCCGAGTCCGACGACCCGCTCGTTGCACGCCGACGTCGCGACCGGCTCGACGCCGCGGGTGGCCGTGTCGATCTTCGGCCGGGCCGCCGAGCTCGCGCAGCTGGACGCCGCCTGGCGAGCCACCACCCGCGGCAGCGGTCGGGTCCTTCTCGTCACCGGGGAACCAGGTATCGGGAAGACCACCCTGCTCGACGAGCTCGGCCGGCGGGTCGGTGCTCGAGGCGCCCGGACGGCACGGGCCGCCGGGCTCGACGTCGGCGGAGCAATGCCGTTCGGCGTCTGGCTGGAGCTGGCCCGCGCCCTGGTCGCGCAGGTCCCGGCACCCGCGGCGGGTGCGCTCTGGCCGCTCGAGCTGACCCGGCTCTCCGAGGACCTCGGGGCGGCCCTGGGTCGGTCCGGGGTGGCGCCGCCAGTGGCGACCCCGGAGCTGGAGCGACTTCGGGCCTTCGAGGCGTCGCTGCGGCTCGTGGAGTGGGCAGCGGCCGATCGGCCGGTGCTTCTCGTGGTCGACGACGCGCACCAGGCGGATCGGGCCAGTCTGCGGCTGCTTGCCCACCTCGCCCGCCGGGTCGGTGGGCTGCCGGTCGCCATGGCCCTCGCGGCGCCGGACCGCCCGACCGCGGAGATGGACGTCATCGCCGACGTCGCCGCGCGTTCCGGCGTCGGAGTCGCGCGGGTGGCGGTCGGGCCGATCGCCCCGGAGGCCGTCGCCGCGTTGGCCGCCTCGTTGGGGCTCGCGGGCCCGGACGAGGTCGACCGGGTCGTGGCGGCCGCCGAGGGGAACGCCCTTCTGGCCACCGAGACCGCCCGCGCGCTGGTCGCCGGCGACAGTGGGCCGCCGCCGAATCTGCGCGCGGCGGTGCGGGTCTCGGTGTCACGGCTCAGCGCGCCGGGCCGCCGACTCCTCGACCTCGTGGCCGCGGCGGAGCGACCCCTGACGGGTTCGGAGCTGGCCCGGCTGGGCGACGCGGCGGCCGACGAGACGGTCGCCGAGGTGCTGGCCGGTGGCCTGGTCACCCGGACCGACGGCCGGCTGGGCTTCCGCCATGGCCTGCTTCGGGAAGCGGCGTACGTCGACGTGGACGACCCGGTCCCATTGCACGTGGCGCTCGCCGAGGCGGTCGACCGCACCCAGAGCGCCGAGGTCGCCGGTCACTGGGAGCGCGGCGGACGTCCGGACCGGGCGGCGAACGCGTGGGTGGAGGTCGCGGCCTACGCCCGGTCCGTCGGGGCCCTGGCGGAGGCCGCGGAGGCCCTGTCCCGCGCGGTCCAGCACGCGCCTGAGCGCGGCGACCTCTGGATCCAGCTCCAGGAGGTCCACGCCCTGTTGGGCCGGCGGAAGGAGTCGGACCGGGCGTGGGACACCGGGATCACCCGGGTGCCGCCTGCCGCCCTGCCCGCGGCCTGGTGCCGCCGCGGTGAACAGCTCCGCAGCGTGAGCTGCGACCCGCCGCGGTCGTGGGCTGCCTATCGGCAAGCGCGGCAGGCGTACCGCCACGCCGCTCGGCCCGCCGCCGACCGGCTCCGGTTCCGGATCGACGTCGGCCTGGCCTGGAACGAAGCCGTCGCGGGCGATCCGGCTCGGGCGCTGACGGCGCTCGAGGAGCTGGGGAAAGCGATGCCGGTCGATGCCGACTCCGAGGACCGCCTCGACCTCATCGACATCAGGATGCAGGGGCTGATCCGGCAGGGCCGGTTCTTGGAGGCGGCAGAACTGGTCCGGACCGCTCGAGCGATCCTCGACCTCGACGACAGTGCCGGCAAGGGTTGGCGGATCACCGTCAACGCCGTGGCGGCGCTGGTCTGCGAAGGCGACGACGAGGGGGCATTGGCCTTCGCGGAACGGTCCGTGGAGGACGCACGGGACGCCCCGGCGTTGCTGGCGGGCTCCCTTGGGTCGCTGGCTCACCTCCAGGCCCGAACGGGCCACCCGGCCCAGGCTCGAGCGACACTGGCCGAACAGCAGCGGGTGGTGGACCGCCTGGCCGCTCCCGAGTTCGCCGTCTCGGCCGCGGCCGACGCCGGCCTCGTCGCCCTGGCGCTCGGCGAGGCGAGCGAGGCCGCCGACCGCCTTGGCGAGGCGCTGGACGGCGGTCTCGCGCCGTGGCGGCCATCCACCTCGTTGGCGCGGGCGGAGGCGCTCGCCCTCGCTCGGGACCCGGACGCGGCGGTGGCGCAGCTGCGGACCGCGCTGGAGGAACCCACCTGCCCGGCCGACCAGCCGTGGTCGCTGCTACCCCGAGTGTCCTTCGTCCAGGCGCTCATCGCCGTGGCTCGCGACCACCCAGACGAGGCGATGCGCCGGCTCGACGAGGCCCGCTCCGCCTGGGCCCGCGTCTTGCCTCAGGTGGGCGCCCTCACCAGTGAGGGGTACCTGTCGAACCTGCTCGACCTCGGCCGGCCGCCGGTCCTCGGCCTGGTCGAGCCGCAGCGTGAGCTGGATCGCATCCAGGCGTTGCGCGACAGCCTCGCCTCCCGGCCCGGCGACCCGGTGGGGGTGGCGTGATGCCGTCCTTCGACAACCACATCCTGGTCCGGGCGCCGCTGGAGGACGTGTGGAAGCTGGTCCACGACCCGACCCGCTACCCAGAGTGGTGGACCGGCATCGGGTCCGTCGACGAAGCCGATGAGGACGGCTACACGCTGTACCCCGAGGGCTGGCCGGATTATCCGATGCCGCAGCGTCTCAAGGCGTCGTC
>DATLQE010000467.1:0-2636 GCA_035535335.1 Lapillicoccus sp.
GCCACCCACCTCGGCGGTGAGCGCAGTGAGCCGGTGGCCACTCCCGAGCTCGTCGCCGAGATGGCCACCCCGGCGGGAACGCAGACCGGAGCCCAGACCGGAGGCCGGGCGCAGACCGGAGGCTCATCGCATACCGGACGCTCGGCACGGGCGTCCGACCCGGCGCCGGTCGGGCCCAGCCCGCTCGTCGTCCTCCTCGGACCGGACTCCGACGTCGGGCGGGCCGTACTCCACCGGCGGCGCGGCGAGGCCGAGGCCGCGCTGGCCCGGTGGCGCGCTCTCCTGCCGCACGACGCGCTGGCCATCGAGGTCGTGTGCCACGGCGGGCCGGAAGGCACCCCGGCGAACCTCGGCCACGCCGCCCGGCTCTACGCCCTCGCCCGTGACCACGGGCTGCGCGTCGTCCTCACCGCCGCGGTGCGGCACGCCGACCCGCAGGAGGCCGCGGTCGTCGACGTCCTCGATGCGGCGCGCCGGCTCGTCGCGCTGGACGTCCGGCACCTCGACCGGATCACAACCGCCGGCCACCTCAGCCCGACCCCGGCGATGTTCGCCGTCGCCGGCGACGTCCTCGCCGCGTCGGGGCCGGGACTGCAGGGCGGCACCGCCCTGGCCCGCGACGGCGCCCGCGACCTGCTCCGCTCGACGGTCGACCTGGCCATGGAGTGCGTCCTCGACCCGTCGCTCGACCTCGGCATCGGTGCGGTCCACCTGCCGGAGCAGACCGTCCTGAAGATCGACCCGCACGTCAACCCGCACACCGTTCTCACGGAGCGGTGCCGGGCGAAGGTCGGCGACTGCTACCCCGACGCCACCGCTCGCGAACGGGAGGCGATCGAGCGACGCCTCCAGGACGAGCTCGACGTCATCGCCGGGCTGGGCTTTCCGACGTACTTCCTCACCGTGGCCACCGTCGTCGACCTCATCGGCGACATGGGCATCCGCGTCGCCGCGCGGGGGTCGGGAGCGGGCTCGCTGGTGAACTACCTGCTCGGCATCTCCGGAGTCGACCCGCTGCGCTACGGCCTGCTCATGGAGCGGTTCTGCTCGCCGCTGCGCGCTCAGCTGCCCGACATCGACATCGACGTCGAGTCGGCCCGGCGCACCGAGATCTACGAGAAGGTGCTGGCCCGGTTCGGTGGCGAGCGGGTGACCTGCGTGTCGATGATGGACAGCTACCGGGTGCGGCACGCGATCCGCGACGTCGGGGCGGCGCTCGGGATGCCGCCGACCGAGGTCGACGCGATGGCCAAGGCGTTCCCGCACATCTCGGCCCGCAACGTCCGCAACGCGATCGCCGAGCTACCCGAGCTGCGCGCCAGCGGGCTCAACGCGCCGCGGCTCGACCTCATGCTCGACCTCGTCGAACGCCTCGACGGGCTGCCCCGCCACATCGCGCTCCACCCGTGTGGCGTCATCCTGTCCAACTCGCGGCTGCTCGACCGGACCCCGGTGGAGGCGAGCTGGATCGGGTTCCCGATGAGCCAGTTCGACAAGGACGACGTCGAGGAGCTGGGCCTGCTCAAGCTCGACATCTTGGGCATCCGGATGCAGTCGGCGATGGCCCACGCCGTCGACGAGGTCCGCCGGGTCGACGACGTGAGGATCAACCTCGACGACCGCAACCAGGTCCCGCTCGACGACGAGACGACGTTCCGGATGATCCGCACCACCCACACCCTCGGCTGCTTCCAGATCGAGAGCCCGGGGCAGCGCGAGCTCATCGGCAAGTTCGGGCCGGAGTCGTTCGAGGATCTCATCACCGACATCTCGCTGTTCCGGCCGGGACCGGTGAAGTCCGACATGATCGTCCCGTTCCTCAACGCCCGGCAGGGCTGGAACGCCCCGGAGTTCCTCCACCCGACGCTGATCCCGGCGCTCCAGGAGACCGAGGGCGTCGTCGTCTTCCACGAGCAGGTGCTGCTCATGGTCGCTGAGACCACCGGCGTCACCCTGGCCCAGGCCGACGAGGTCCGCCGCGCCATGGGTTCCCCCCGTGGCCAGGCGGAGGTCGAGAAGTGGTGGCGACCCGCGGCGCTCGCCCGCGGCTACCCCAAGGACGTGGCGGACAAGATCTGGGAGGTGCTCACGGCGTTCGCGTCGTTCGGGTTCTGCAAGGCGCACGCGGCGGCGTTCGCCCTCCCGACCTACCAGTCGGCGTGGCTCAAGGCCCATCACCCGGCGGCGTTCCTTGCCGGCGTGCTCACCCACGACCCCGGCATGTATCCCAAGCGGCTCATCCTCGACGACGCCCGCAGCCTCGGCATCGCGGTGCTCGGCCTCGACGTCAACGCCTCGAAACCGGCGTACGTCATCGAGAGCCTCACGGGTCCGGGTGAAAACGGGCGGGATTCCGACCGGCCAGGCCCGGAACCAGCTCACCTCGACCCCGACCTGCCGGACGGCAGCGCCTATGGGATCCGGATCTCGCTCACTGACGTCAAGGGGATCAGCGAGGCGGAGATCGCCCGGGTCGTCGCCGGCCAGCCGTACCACTCGCTCGCCGACTTCTGGACCCGCGCCCACGTGTCGAGGCCGGTCACCGAACGCCTTGTCCTGGCCGGCGGGTTCGACACGGTCTACGGCATCGACACGATCGGGGCGGCGGTCGCCCCCGGCCACGCCCACCGGCCGCG
>DATLQE010000468.1:0-5702 GCA_035535335.1 Lapillicoccus sp.
TCGGCTATAGACACGCAGCCCCGCGGCACGCAGGGCCTAACGCAGAGCCTGCTGAGCCTCATCGTCGCGACGTTTGTAGGGGTAGCCTTGATCGCGACCTTGGTCTCCACAGCGGCCGATTCGAGTGACCTGCGCAAGACCATTGTCACCGCGCTGCTCAGCATCCTCGCCACGATTGCTGGATTCTATTTTGGAGCGCGCACGGCACAGACGGCGACAGAACAGGCGACGCGTCCACCGGAGGCGCGCCCGCCGAGGCCTGACGCCGGTGGCGGCGTACCGAGAGTCCTTAGTGTTACTCCGAACACCGGTGCCCAGGGCGAGTCTGTCGTACTGGCGGGATCTGGGTTCGCAGGCGCGAGCGAGGTCATGTTCGGGGAGGTAGCCGCCGAGTCGTTTACCGTTGATTCAGATGAGCAAATCACCGCGCCGAGTCCAGCCGGATCGGGAACCGTAGTTATCACCGTTACCACGCCAGCTGGCACATCCGTGGCCAGTGAGCCAGCCAAATTCACCTACTCTCGCGAGGCGACGCGTCCACCGGAATCGACACCAGAAGCTAAAGCAACCGATGGCAACGTACCTGGTGGAGCTGAGGGGATTTGAACCCCTGACCCCTTGCATGCCATGCAGTTTCGGGACGCTGCACTCCCCCAGGTTAGGGACGTGCGCCCAGTCCAACGGCCACCTCGAAGTGACCATGACTGTCCGCTGGATACCGCTCGTGACCGCTCCTTATGGCATGCGGGTGGCACGGCCGGCCAGAACGACGAGCTCGCTCCTGGCGGCGACGGTTCCCAGCTCGACCCGAGGGTGAGGCCCGTCCTCGGTGACGACTGCCTTAGGACTAGCTCTCGGCATGTGGTTGCTGCCCTTATGCTGCCCGACGCCCAGACGGTGAGCACTGGAAGGAAGAGGCCGGGGCCTCCAGACCCGGCCTGACCAGCGACGATACCTGGTGGGCGCGACAGGGTTTGAACCTGTGACCTCTTCCGTGTCAGGCCATGCGCGCCCCTTCGCGAGGTCCGTCGCCGCCTTGCATGGCACCACGTCAACCCTCCTCACGAGGGTTACAGATCCGGGTACCGCAGTGCGACGTGAGGTCGCGTGTGGGATCGCTGCTGACAAACTGCTGACAGGCGGCCGCGAGCCGGGTAGCTTCTGGCGCACATCAGTTCGAGCGGAGACCGATGGCTGATCGCTGCTTCTTCTGCGGCTCCACCGCCCGACCAGCTGTGTAGGCGGCTGCCGACCGATCCCTCTCACGGCCCCAGCCTCGACGAGGGCTTGCGGCGCCTGACCAGGCTGCTGCGGACCCGATGGTCGATCGGTAACCGAACGAGGCGGCCGCTGTGATACCGGCTGCCATGGCCGAGGAACGCCCTGCCAAGCGCGACCCGATGTAATGCCTAACGGCCGGCAAGCGCTCTATCTAGAGCTATGTGCGACGAACGGCCCCGGCTGGGAAGACCCCGGGGCCGTTTATGTCTGCGGCGCGAACGCCCCGGCCGGCCGGTCCTAGTCGCGACCGGAGGGTTCGCCTGGTCGACCGTAACGTCGGCAGCGTCGGCGCCGTTCATACGTACGTCGGTGGTGGTGGTCGGGGTGCGTCCTGCCTGCGCCCCCACGGGAGGTGGAGCATGCGTCGATCGCTTGTCATTTCACTGGTCGCAGCGGTAGTCGCCGCTCTCTGCATGGGGCTCACGACCGCGTCTGCCGCACCGAGCGCAGCTAGAGACTCGGATCGGCTGGACGCCTACACCGCAGTGGTCCAGGCCGACGAGATAGCCACGATCGCCCAGCAGGGCATTGAAGTGAGCGGCCAGCGACGGGTCGAGAATGGCATCGAGCTCAACATGGTCCTCGACCAGGCCCAGGCCGAGCGGCTCCGGGGCAAGGGAGTCGACCTGAAGCTGACCCGGGTCAAGGGGGGCAAGACTGTCCGGGAGTTCGCGGCGGAACAGGCCGCCAACGGATTCACCGTCTGGCGCTCGTACGACGAGACCGGCGGCATCCGCGACCAGCTCTACGCTGCGGCCCGCAACAACCCCCAACTGGTGAAGCTCGAGGTCCTCGGCCACACCGGCCAGGGTCGCGAGATCATCGCGGTCAAGCTGACCCAGGGCGCTCAGGAGCAACCGGACGGCAAGCGTCCGGCCGTCCTCTACAGCTCTACCCAGCACGCGCGCGAATGGATCTCGACCGAGGTCAACCGGCGGCTGATGAACCACTTCATCAACCGGTGGCGGGCCAACGACCGCGAAATCCGCAAGCTCCTGCAGACGAACGAGTTCTGGTTCATCCTCGTGGCCAACCCCGACGGTTACCAGTACACATTCGACCACGAGCGGCTCTGGCGGAAGAACCTCCGCGACAACAACGGAGACGGACAGACGCAGGTCGGCGATGGCGTCGACCCCAACCGCAACTTCCCCAACCACTGGGGGTACGACAATGAGGGGTCGTCGTCCATCCAGTCCAGTGACACCTACCGGGGCCCGGCGCCGATGTCGGAGCCGGAGACCCGGGCGATGGTCGGCCTGCTCGACCGGATCGGGTTCGCGTTCCAGGTCAACTACCACTCCAACGGCCAGTGGCTGCTCTACGCCGAGGGCTGGCAGACCAGCACGCCCACGGCGGACGACCCGATCTACTACGCCATGTCCGGCAACCTGGACGCGCCGGCGATCGCCCAGTTCCACCCGGGCCTGAGCTCGGACGTCCTCTACGTCACCAACGGTGAGACCACCGACTACGCGCACGCCACCACCGGCGCACTGGCGTGGACGCCGGAGCTGTCCGCGGGGTGTGACGGGTGTGGCTTCGTCTTCCCCGACGACGATGCGCTGGTGCAGGCGGAGTTCGAGCGCAACCTGCCCTTCGCGATGTCGGTGGCCCGCTCGGCGGTCGACCCCGCCAACCCGAAGACGGTCACGGGGATCACGACCAAGCCGTTCTACGTCGACAGCGAAGACCCTTACAAGAGCAGCAACCCGGGGGTCCAGCTGGGCTTCACCAAGTCGTACGGCGACCCGCAGCCGGTCGCGGTGATCGCCAAGCGGAGCCTCGGCGCTGTGACGGTGAAGTACCGGATCAACGGCGGACCGGTGCAGTCGGCACCCACGTCCGAGTGGCAGGGCGGGCAGCGGTACAGCCCGGCGTCCGTCTACTACCACCAGATGCGAGGCGTGGTGACCGGAACCGACCCCGGCGACTCGGTCGAGGTCTGGTTCGAGGGTGGCGGCCAGCGCAGTGACTCGTTCACCTACCAGGCCGTCTCCGAGAGCGGTAACCGGGTGCTCGTCGTGGCGGCCGAGGACTACACCGGCGCCTCGCCGGTGCAGTCCCCGGGTGGTCCGCACTACGCCAACACGTACGTCGACGCCCTGGCCGCCAACGGCCCGCAGGCCGACGTCTACGACATCGACGCCGCCGGGCGGCTCGCCCCGGACGCCCTGGGTGTGCTCAGCCACTACGACGCCGTCGTCTGGGAGACCGGCGACGACCTGGTCACCCGCACCGCCGGCCGGGCTGGCGGCAATGCGGACCGGCTGGCGCTCGACGAGATCCTGGAGTTCCGCTCGTACATGAACGAGGGCGGCAAGGTGATGCTCGCAGGCGACTCCGCCGGCCAGCAGTACGCCCAGGCCGCCGTGGGCAACCAGCTCTACGACCCGAAGGGCCAGGTCGCCTGCAACCCACCGCCCGCAGGCATAGACCCGCGGCGCTGCCTGCCGTTGTGGGGCTCGTTCGGCGGTGGTGACCAGGTCCAGGACGTGCTGCAGTACTACCTGGGCGCGTACCTCCCGGTGGCCAACGACGGTCACGCCGGAGGCACAGCGTTCGGCTCGACAGGCGTCGACGACCCGTTCACGGGTCTCTCGTGGGGCCTCAACGATCCCGTCTTCGCGGGTAACAACTTCCGGAGGTCGTCGTTCCTCACGACCAGCGGCGTCCTGCCGACCGACCAGTTCAAGCAGTTCGACAGCTGGCCCGCGGCACGGTACGCCAAGCCGGGTGGTCCGTTCGACCCGCACACCGGAACCCAGTACGTCTACTCGCAGATCGCCGACGTCTCGTACAAGCGGCTCACCCGCGAGGTCGCCGTGCCAGCAGCCGGTGGGTCGATGACCTTCTGGACGTCCTACGACACCGAGGCCGACTGGGACCACCTGTTCGTGGAGGCGCGCACTCCCGGCGGTAACGACTGGACGACGTTGCCGGACGCGAACGGGAACACGACGCAGGCCACTGGTGAGAGCTGCAAGCAGGAGAACTCGGGCGGCTGGCGGACCCTCCACCCGCATCTCGATCACTACCAGACCCAGACCGGCGCTTCGACGTGTGCCCCCACCGGCACCACCGGCGCGTGGAACGCGGCGAGCGGCAACTCGGGGGGTTGGCAGGAGTGGAGCATCAACCTCTCGGCGTACGCCGGCAAGACCGTCGAGATCTCCATCGCCTACGCCAGCGACTGGGCGACCCAGGGCATCGGAGTCTTCCTGGACGACATCACGCTCCCCGACGGCACCAGCACGTCGTTCGAGGCCGGCCTGGACGGCTGGGCGATCGCCGGACCGCCTGAGGGCACCGCTTCCAACGTCAACAACTTCATCCGGACCGACGCCTCGGGCTTCCCAGTCGGCAACGCGATCGCCACGCCGCACTCGCTGCTGCTGGGGTTCGGACTGGAGGGCGTCTCGACTGCAGCCGAACGCAACGCAGTGATGGGCCGGGCGCTCGACCACCTGCTGCAGTAGGAGGAGGCGGACACCTTCGTGGGCGCTGAAGCCGGGGTGGACGAACGGTTCACCCCGGCTTCGCGGGCTGAGACTCACCGCGGTGGGCTTCTCCTACCGCTTCCCTTGCGCCGATCAGGATCCGTGACGACGAGTTCGACCTGCCGCCTCTCCGCGCTGCTTCAGGGTGATCCTCGTACGTCAGCGGTCGGCGTCGTCACGCAGTTCGACCGGCTGTTCGATGACGTCGACCATGGCGCCGTTGCATAACGTCGTGAGGGGCAGCGGAACGTCCAAAGCCTCACCGAACATCCGACGCGGCGGGGTCTGCGCGTCGACCACCGGCTCGCCAGCCGCGGTGACCATAGGTCTCCGGGACCCAAGTCGGCCCGTTCGGCAGGGCGGCGTTCCTCGACATGCACGATCCGCACGCCTCGATCACGTCCAACCTTTGCCGCGAATCCGGCGGAGTGGAGATGATGCTCGAACCCACCGTGGTTGTCCGTTAGCGACCGAAGCTATCCGTCTGATGTGGCACGCGGGTGGCACGCGAGGCCGAGCAGGCTCGGATCCTGGTGGCCTCCGGCGGCAGCTCTGGCGGTACCGCTGCCACGTGGACCGAACGGCGACCAAGGCGGCGACCTCGGCTCGACTGAGGACGCACCCGCCGCGGCCAGGCAGTTCGCCCGCAGCGTCCTCTGATGTGCCCGAGGGGATCCCGGAGCGGGGTCTCCTCGGCAGCTTCACACCGTCGGGCCGTCGCGCCTGGAAGCGAGCAGGTAGGTCTCCATCGCGAGCTTCCCCTTGACCGGGATGCGGCCACGCGCCTCGCACACGTACGCGTCCTTGATCAGTTCGTAGGTTGCCGGGCCCACCTGGATCGCGCCCGGGATGCCTCCTGACTCCATGCGGCTGGCCGTGTTGACGGTGTCGCCCCACAGGTCGTAGGCGAACTTGTGGGTG
>DATLQE010000469.1:0-4917 GCA_035535335.1 Lapillicoccus sp.
ACCGTGCCGCCGGCGGTCAGGGCAGCGGCGGTGGTGCCGGCGGACTGCGCGTTCGCCGCCAGGGTGCGGTCGCCGACGACCTCTGTGACGTATGCGGTCATGCTCGGCTTGAGGTCGGTCTTGCCGACCAGCCGCCAGCCGTCGGCGTCGTGGACCAGGCCGACATCGGCCCGCCCGTCACGGACCGCCGCCTCGACTGCGGCGGCATCCGGGGCGTCGTCGACGGTGAGGTTCACGGCGTCCTCGCGCTGCGAGGCGGTCTGGCCCACCTGCTGCATCACCTGCCGCGCGCCTTCACCGGAGACCACCGCAGTGACGTCGTTGCTCTTGCCGGAGAGGAAAGCCTGCAGGCCCAGCCCACCAGCGATGAGGAGAAGAGTGACGAGGGTGCCGACGACGAAGTTGCGGTCACGCAGCTTGACGACGATCTCGCGCTCCATGACGATCGGCCAGACCGCCTGACCGCTGGTGCGGGGCGCCTCGGGGGCGTCGAGGTCGGTGGTCGTGCGTGTCGTGATGGCGGCGCTCATGCGGTGACCTCCCGGTAGATCTCACTGAGGCTGGGGACGAGGGTGCTGAGCTCGCGGACGGAGCCGCGCCGCAGGGCCTCGCGCAGGATGCGGTCAGAGGCGTCGGCGGCGACCAGCTCGAGGACGGCGACGGGTCCGTCGACGTCGACGACGGCCACGCCCGGCACGTCGCGGACCCAGCCGGCGTCGGCGGTGCCGCCGGCCGGGCCGGAGGCAACAACGAGCCGGTGCAGGGTGCGACCTCGGTGGCGCAGGTCCTCGACCTTGCCTTCCGCGACGACGCGGCCCGCGGCCAGTACGACGAGGTCGTCGCAGATCCGCTCGACCAGGTCGAGCTGATGTGACGAGAACAGAACCGGCACGCCGCGCCCGGCCTGCTCGCGCAGGAGGTCGGCCATCGCGTCGACGGCGTCGGGGTCGAGGCCCGAGAACGGCTCGTCGAGGATGAGCGCCGTCGGCGAGGACATCACCGCGGCGGCGATCTGCACACGCTGCTGGTTGCCCAGCGAGAGCGACTCGAGGGTGTCGTTGGCGCGGTCGGCGAGGCCGAACCGTTCCAGGTACTCCTGCCCCGCGCGGCGCGCCGCCGCCGCGGTCATGCCGTGGAGGCGGCCCAGGTAGACCAGCTGGAAGAGCACCGGCTGCTTGGGATATAGGCCGCGCTCCTCGGGCATGTACCCGAACCGGGCCCGGTCCTCCCACGCGACGGGGCGCCCCCGCCAGAGCACCTCGCCCGCGGTGGGCTCGAGGATGCCCATGATCATCCGCATCGTCGTCGTCTTGCCGGCGCCGTTCCCGCCGACGAACCCGGTGAGGCCGCCGGGCCGCACCGTCAGGTCCACGTCGTCGACGGCGCGCTGGTCGCCGAACAGCCTGGTCAGTCCCCTGGTCTCGAGCATGCCTCCACGTTAGGGAGGCGCCACCAGTTAGGGATCAGCCCGCAGGCGGAATGTGGCCGTCCCTCTCAGGACGGATGAGGCCCGCCTCGTGCGCCAGGACGACGGCCTGCACCCGGTCACGCAGGTGCAGCTTGGCCAGCACGTTCGACACGTGCGTCTTGACCGTGGCCTCACCGACGAACAGCTCGGTCGCGATCTCGGCGTTGCTCAGTCCTTTGCCGACGAGCACCAGGACCTCGTGCTCGCGATTGGTGAGGAGGTCGAGCTCTTTGGATGGGGTTGCCGGAGAACGCTTTTCAGGGGTATGCGTCGTATCGCCGGTCGTCATCCGCTCGATGACGCGGCGGGTCACCTCGGGAGCGAGCAGGGCGTGACCGCTGCCGACGACCCGGACGGCGTCGACGAGCTTCTCCGGCTCCGCGTTCTTGAGGAGGAACCCGCTGGCGCCCGCGCGGAGGCCGTCAACGAGGTAGTCGTCGCGGTCGAACGTCGTGAGGATGATGACCTTGGCCAGGTCCCGCGCGACGATCTCGCGGGTCGCCTCGATGCCGTCCGTTCCAGGCATCTGGACGTCCATGAGGACGACGTCCGGCCGCATTCGCGTGACGACCTCGACGGCGGCTCTACCGTCGCTCGCCTCGCCCACGACCTCGAGGTCCGGTTCGACCCCGAGGATCATCGAGAAGCCGGAGCGGACCAGCGCCTGGTCGTCGACGACGACGACACGCAGGATGTGGGTGACCGGGTCCGTCATCGGCCGGACTCGACGGGCTCACGAGCGCGAACCAGCGTCGCGGACGTCTCCGCCTTGTCTTCGTCGCCCGGCCGGCGGGCCAGCGGCAGCCGGACGCGAACCCGGAACCCGCCGGTCGCGCGGGGACCGATCTCCAGCGAGCCGTCCAGAGAGGCGACGCGCTCACGCATACCGAGCAGTCCGAGCCCGGTACCCGACGTCCCCGTCCGTGGACGCCCGGCGTCGAGCACCTCGATCTCCGCGAACCCGCTCGGACCAGACCCGCTGACCCGGAGGACCACGGTCGCCGCCGAGGCGGTCGAGTGGCGGCGGACGTTGTGGAGGGCTTCCTGGACGGTGCGATAGAGCGTCAAGCCCACGGCCGGCCCCACGGCGGCGGCCGCGTCGGGCGGGTTGGCCACGATGGTGTAGGTCACGTCAAGTCCTTGGCCCCGGAGCTGGTCAACGAGCCCGGGGATGGCGTCGAGCGACGGTTCCGGCGCGCGGTCGGGCTCGGCGGAACGGCGCTCCCCCTGGCGCAGAGTGCCGAGCAGCGCGCGCATCTCCGTGACCGCCTCACGGGCCGACGACTCGACGGAGGCGAGGGCCGAAGACGCGGCCTTCGGGTCGACGTCGAGCACCCGGCGCGCCGCGGCGGCCTGAACCCCCATGACCGAGACGTGGTGGGCGACGACGTCGTGCAGCTCGCGCGCGATACGGAGCCGCTCCTCGACGACGGCGTGCTCCTTGAGCTCGGCCGCCTGTGTCCGCAGTGTCTCCGCCTGAGCGGCGAGGCGGGCCCGGCGGCGGGCGGCGTTCCAGGCGGCCTGGCCGCCGAGGACCGCGCCGCCGAAGTACGCGACGTTGACGAGGAACGTATAGGCGACCGCCCCGAGGATCGGGTTGACCGCGCCGCGGGTCCGGCCGGGATCGGCGATCTCCTCGGAGATCTGGGCGACGGCGCTCCCGAGGAGGAACTGGTACGCGAGCCAGCCGAACATCAGCAGCAGCACGCCGCCCATGACCAGCAGCGCCACCCGGCGGTCCCGGGCCCACGCCATGGCGCTGAACAGGGCGAAGAAGTACAGCGCCTGGACCGACAGCTGCATCGCCACGTCGGGCATCCGGATGCCGACGACGAAGAAGGCGAGCGAGGAGGCGACCACGGTGCCGAGCGGCCACCGGCGCCGGAACGCGATGGGGGCGGCCATCACCGCCAGGCCGAGGTACTCCTCCCAGACCGGCGTCCCGGCCCGCAGGCCGCCGCCGCTGCGGAGCATCTCCAGGGCGACCGCCGAGATGGCGAAGAGGGCCAGCGCCAGCGTGGCGTCACGGCGTCGCGAGGTGGGGGCGGGGATCCGCACCCACTCCGAGTCGAGGGCGAAGAACTCCGCCCCTCGCATACGCCACGTCGTCACCGCTCCAGCGTAGGGAGGAGGAGCGGCCAGCCGCCTCCCTCTGGAGACGGAGCCACCGCTCGGCGACTCACGAGAGGGGTGTGAGGACGTCGAGGCCGAGGTAGGGCTGCAACGCCTCGGGCACGACGACCGAGCCGTCCGGCTGCTGGTGGGTCTCCAGAATCGCGACGAGCCAGCGCGTCGTCGCCAGCGTCCCGTTCAGCGTGGCGACCGCCCGGGTGCCGCCTTCCGGGTCGCGCTCGCGCATGCCGAGCCGGCGGGCCTGGAACGTCGTGCAGTTCGACGTCGAGGTCAGCTCGCGGTACCGGCCCTGGGTCGGGATCCACGCCTCGCAGTCGAACTTGCGCGCCGCGGCGGTCCCGAGGTCGCCCGCGGCGGTGTCGATGATCCGGTACGGAACGTCGATGGCGGCGAGCATCTCTCGCTCCCACTCCAGGAGCCGCTCGTGCTCGGCCTCGGCGTCGGTCGCCGTGCAGTAGACGAACATCTCGATCTTCTGGAACTGGTGGACGCGAATGATGCCGCGGGTGTCCTTGCCGTGCGAGCCGGCCTCGCGCCGGTAGCAGGTCGACCAGCCGGCATACCGGCGTGGTCCCCTGCTCAGGTCGAGGATCTCGTCGGCGTGGTACCCGGCGAGCGCGACCTCCGAGGTGCCGGTGAGGTAGAGGTCGTCGGCTTCAACCCGGTAGACCTCCTCGGCGTGCGCGTCGAGGAACCCGGCGCCGGCCATGATCTCCGGGCGCACCAGGGTCGGGGTGACCATCGGCGTGAAGCCGTACGCAACCGCCCGGGCGAGGCCGAAGTTGAGCAGCGCCAGCTCGAGCCGGGCGCCGACGCCGGTGAGGAAGTAGAACCGGGACCCGGCGACCTTGGCGCCGCGCTCCATGTCGATGGCGCCGAGGAGCTCGCCGAGCGCCAGGTGGTCGCGAGGCTCGAACCCGTCCGCGGCGAAGTCCCGCGGCGTCCCGACCACCTCGCGGACGACGTAGTCCTCCTCGCCGCCGGTCGGGACGCCGTCGACGATGACGTTGCCGACCCGGCGAGCCAGCCGGTCCAGCTCACGCTCGCGTTCTCCGGCCTCGGTTTCCAGTGATCGCACCCGGGCGGCGAGGTCCGTGGCCTGCGCGATGAGGGTGGCCTTCTCCTCGCCCTTGGCCGTGGCGACCTGCTTGCCGAACGCCTTCTGTTGCGCTCGCACCCGCTCGAACTCGCCCAGGGACGACCGGCGCGCCTCGTCGGCGGCGAGGATCGCGTCGACGATCCCCGGGTCCTCTCCACGGGCCTTCTGCGAGGCCCGGACCAGGTCCGGCGCCTCGCGCACGAGCTTGATATCGATC
>DATLQE010000470.1:0-4062 GCA_035535335.1 Lapillicoccus sp.
CGGACGCTCGACTCCCCAACCAGCCGGCGGCGTGGTCGGGCGGGTCAGCGGCGGCGGGCCGTTCCGAAGATGCTGCGCGTGATCTCCCGGCCCAGTACGGTGCCGGCGGACCGCAGCATCGACTTCACCGCGGAGTTCCCGAGCATGGACTCGACCACCGCCGGCTGGGACGCCTGGCGCTTGGCCTCGGCGGCCGCCTGACGGGCAGCCTCCTTCTCGGCGGCGACGCGAGTCCGCTCGGCTTCCTTCTCGGCCTTGATGCGAGCCTTCTCGGCCGCGGCCTGAGCCCGTTCCGCTTCCTTGGCCGCGGCGGCGTCCGCCTTGGCCTGCGCAGCGGCGATGGCGGCATCCGCCTTGGCCTGCGCCTCGGCCGCGGCCGCGGCGGCGGCCTGGGCCGCCGCCTCCTGCGACGCCGCGGTGAGCGTCTCGTACGCGGACTGGCGGTCCTGCGCCGACGCATACTCCGCACTGAGCGGGCTGGCCGCGATGACCTGGGTCATCGTCTCGGCCGGTGCCGGCGCCATGAGCGACTCCGGCGCCCGCATCCGCGTCCACGCCACGGGCGTCGGCGCGCCCTTCTCGGAGAGGACGGTGATGACCGCCTCACCGGTGCCCAGCGAGGTGAGCACCTTCTCCAGGTCGTACTCGCTCGTGGGGTACGTCGACACCGCGGCCTTGAGCGCCTTGGCGTCGTCGGGGGTGAAGGCCCGCAACGCGTGCTGCACCCGGTTGCCCAACTGGGCCAGGACGTCGCCGGGAACGTCCTTCGGCGACTGCGTCACGAAGAAGATGCCGACGCCCTTGGACCGGATGAGCCGCACCGTCTGCTGGATCGACTCGAGGAACTCCTTGGACGCGTTGTTGAACAGCAGATGCGCCTCGTCGAAGAAGAAGACCAGCTTGGGTTTCTCGACGTCGCCGACCTCCGGCAGGTCGTGGAACAGGTCCGCCAGCAACCACATCAGGAACGTCGAGAACAGCTCGGGCCGGTCCTGAACCGCGGGCAGCTCGAGCATCGTCACCATGCCGCGACCGTCCGCGGCGGTCCGGAGCAGGCTCTTGGTGTCGAACTCGGGCAACCCGAAGAAGACGTCGGCCCCCTGGGCGGAGAACGTCACCAGCTCGCGGAGGATGACGCCGGCCGTCGCGGCCGACAACCCCCCGATCTTCTCCAGCTCGGCCTTGCCCTCGTCGGAGGTGAGGTAGGAGATGACCTCGCGGAGGTCCTTGAGGTCGTCGAGCAGCAAGCCGCGCTGGTCGGCGTAGTAGAAGACGAGCCCGAGGCTGGACTCCTGGGTCTCGTTCAGTCCCAGCACCTTCGACAGCAGGACCGGGCCGAACGACGTGATCGACGTGCGGATCGGGACGCCCTGCCCCATGCCGCCCAGCGAGAGGTACTCGACGGGGTATCCCTTGGGCTCCCACGTCAGCCCCAGGCTGGCGGACCGGTCTTCGATCTTGGGGTTCGGCTCACCGGGCACCGCCATCCCGCTGAGGTCGCCTTTGATGTCGGCGAGGAAGACCGGGACGCCCTGAGCCGCCAACTGTTCCGCCATGAGCTGGAGGGTCTTGGTCTTGCCGGTACCCGTCGCACCCGCCACGAGGCCGTGTCGGTTCATGACCGAGAGCGGGATCCGCACCTTGGCGTCGGGGTAGACGGTGTCCTCGAAGACCGCGCTGCCGAAGAGGAGTGACGGCGTGTCGAAGCCGTAGCCCTTCGTGATGGCAGCGATCTGCTCCGGCACCGGGCCGGCTGGTTCGGTAGCGGATTCGGCGACCGGAGCCGTGGACGGTGTGTCGGCGGGCGGCGAGGGCGAGGGCACATCGGTCACGGTTCGCATGCTAGCCCGCCCGAATCGGGCCGAACGGGAGCCGATCCGGAACGGGTCTGTCCGCGAACGGGGCCACTCGCATACCCGCCCCTAGACTGCGGCGGTGATCTTCAAGGCCATCGGTGACACGCGCCCGTACCCCGACCACGGGCGCGTCTCGGTGAAGGACTGGTCCGACGTCCCGCCTCGCCAGGTGCGCCTCCAGGAGCTCGTCACGACGAAGACCACGCTGGATCTCAGCATGCTGCTCGCGGAGGACTCGACATTCTACGGCGACCTTTTCGCGCACGTCGTGGAGTGGAACGGAGACCTCTACCTCGAGGACGGTCTGCACCGCGCGCTGCGGGCCGCCTTGCAGCAGCGACCCACCCTGCACGCACGGGTGCTCGTGCTTCACTAACCACCGTGAGCCACGTGGTCGAGTCCGCGGCGTCGCAGAGGCACCGGCGAAACCGGCGCACGGCCATTCTCTTCGTCGTCCTCGTCGCGCTCCTGGCGGGCGCGTTCTACTACGCCGCGCAGTATTTCAACCGCCCGTCGACCCCGGCCGCGTCGTCGGGCTGCCCGACCGGCGAGTTCACCGCCCGAGCGGAGAACCCGCCCCTCGCCGCCGGTCAGGTCACCGTGAACGTCTACAACGCCACCAGCCGTGCGGGCCTGGCCGCGGCGACGGCCAAGGACGTCAAGGCGCGCGGGTACGTCGTGGGTCAGGTCGCCAACGACCCGCTCAAGAAGAAGATCGAGGCGCCCGCCGAGGTCCGGTTCGGGCCCAACGGCAAGGCCGGCTCCGAGCTCGTGGCCAAGCTTGTCGAGGGAGCCGTCCCGACCCAGGACACTCGGGCGGACGCGTCGGTCGATCTCGTGATCGGCAACGGGTTCAAGGCCCTCGTCGCCGCGCCGACGACGACGACCACGCCACCGCCGACGGTGGCGAACCCCTGCTGATCCTCAGGCCGTCGTGACCCGCGTCGCGACGGCTTGGATGGCCAGCTCGTACCCCTGCGTCCCGAGTCCCACGATGACGCCGGTCGCCACAGCGGAGATGTACGAGTGGTGCCGGAACCGTTCGCGCGCATGGACATTGGAGATGTGCACCTCGACGACCGGGCACGTCACAGTGGCCAACGCGTCCCGGATGGCCACGGAGGTGTGCGAGTAGGCCCCGGCGTTGATGACGATCCCCGCCCCGTGGCGCAGCTCCTGGATCATGTCGACCAACTCGCCCTCACGGTTGGTCTGCCGGCAGTCGACGTCGAACCCGAGGCCGTCGGCGTATGCGGCACAGCGCGCCTCCACGTCGGCGAGCGTCTCCGACCCGTAGATCTCCGGGTCACGCTCGCCGAGAAGGTTGAGGTTCGGGCCGTTGAGGACGGCGATGACCGGTCGCGCCATGTGCGCCTTTGTACACGCCTTTCAGACCCGAACGACACCGTCCACGACGGAGAACTGCTGCGCGGGCAGCGGTCGCGTCGCCGGTCCGGAGGTGACCTCACCGGTCAACGAGTACGCGCTGCCGTGGCACGGACACGAGATGGTGCCCTTTGCGACGGTGTCGACGACGCAGCCCTGGTGGGTGCAGACCGCGCTGAGGACATGCACCTCGTCGGCCTTTGGACGCGTCACGACCAGCTGCCGGTCGGCGAGGACGGCGCCGCCCCCGACCGCGATGTCGGCCACCGTCGCGATGGCCGTCCCGGTGGCCGCGACGGTCGCGTTGCCCGTCGTGGCCGCGGTCGCCGTCGCGCCGGGGGCTGATGTTGCAGCCGAGGCCGGTGCGGCGTTGCCGGCCGGTGCTGCGGCCGGCGGCGCGGCTTTGCCCTTGCCGTAACCGGTACAGGCACCCACGGCGAGCACGCAGAGCGCCGCGGCGCTGCAGACGACGGGCCGCCGGCCGACCACGGAGATGCCCGACCCTGGCGCGGAGGTGTGCGTGGTCATCGGGTTACTCCCGTCGTCGTGAAGAACCACAGCGCCGACGTCAGCCAGAGGCCGGCGAGCGCGGAGAAGAGGAGCCCACCGAGCAGCGGGAGCGCCCATCCGGGCACGGACTTGAGCCGCAGCGCGAGCATCTTGGTCGCGAACGCACCGAAGAACAGGCATCCGAGGAGGGAGTGGGCGAGGACCCGCGCGTTGTCGTGCTCGAAGCCGAACGCATACAGGCAGTGCGTCACCACCGGAAGGGTGGCGAGGATCGCCAGGCGACCGGACCAGCGGTGCAGCGGGGCCACCC
>DATLQE010000471.1:0-4591 GCA_035535335.1 Lapillicoccus sp.
TCCAAGGCCCGGATCCGTGCCGCCGTCCCGCAGTACCACGGCACGGCCTCCGACGAGGCCTTCGACCGGATGTTCGAGCGCGACAAGGACGAGCTGCGCGAGCTCGGGATCCCCCTGGTGACCTCCGTCATCGACCCGGTCTTCGACGACGAGCTGGGTTACCGGATCGACAAGCGCGAGTATGCGCTGCCGGAGATCGCCTTCGAGCCGGACGAGGTGGCCGCCCTGTCCCTCGCGGCGCGCACGTGGACCCGGGCCAGCCTCGCCGGCCCGGCGGCCACGGCGCTGCGGAAGCTGCGGGCGGCCGGGGTGACGATGGACGAGGCCTCGCTGGTGGGCATCGAGCCGGTGGTGCGGACCACCGAGGAGGCGTTCGAGCCGCTGCGGCGGGCGGTCCGCGACCGTCGGACCGTGACCTTCGGGTACCGCAAACCGGAGGCCGAGAGCACCACGCGCCGGCTCCAGCCGTGGGGCCTGACCCAGTGGCACGGCCGTTGGTACCTCACCGGTTTCGACCTCGACCGGGGCGCGGCGCGGGTGTTCCGGGTGGGCCGGATCGACACCGCAGTCACGCCTCTCGGGCCGGCCGGCGCCTACGACATCCCCGCTGACCACGATCCCCGCGGGATGGTCGACTCGACGCAGGCACCCACCTCGCCGCCGCGGGTGGCCACCCTGCGGGTGCGCCAGGACAGCGGCAACGCACTGCGGCGGCGGGCTCGGCTGCAGGCGGAGGCCGACGGGTTGGGATCGATCGACGGCTGGTCGACGGTGGAGGTTGACTTCCATGACGTCGACCGGCTGGCCGACGAGGTGGCGGGGTACGGTCCCGACGTGGTAGCGGTCGAGCCCATCGACCTCAGAAAGGCGGTGGTCCGTCGCCTGATCGGGGTGACCGGCGCGGGGGAGCCGGCACCGGAGGAGGAGCTGTGAACGGGAGTCGTCGTTCGCCGTCGGAGTCGGCCACTACCCGTCTGTCGCGGCTGCTCGACATGGTGCCGTGGCTGCTGGCCCACCAAGGCGTGCCGCTCGACGAGGCCGCTGCGGAGTTCGGCGTGACCACCGACCAGCTCGTCGCCGACCTCGAGCTGCTCTTCGTCTGCGGGACGCCGGGCGGGATGCCAGACGACCTCATCGAGGCGGACTGGGAGGACGGGAAGGTCTACGTCGGCAACGCCGACTACATCGCCCGACCGCTGCGGCTCAGCGTGGACGAGGCCTTGGCCCTGATGGTCGGGCTGCGCGCACTCGCCACGACACCAGGCCTGGTCGAGCACGATGCGGTGGGCCGCGCGCTCAGCAAGCTCGAGGAGGCCACCGGTGCGCTCGGCGCACCGAGCTCCCGGGTCCAGGTCTCCATCGACGACGGGGCTCGCGCGTCAGTACTCAGCCGGGCCCGCCGGGCGGTGGCTGACCACCGGAGGCTGCACCTCGCATACCTCGTGCCGACGCGCGACGAGGTGACCGAGCGCGACGTCGACCCGATGCGCGTGGTGTTCCTCGACGGGCACTGGTACCTCGAGGGCTGGTGCCACCGCGCGGAAGACGTGCGGCTGTTCCGGCTGGACCGGATCCAGTCCCTCGACGTGCTCGACCTCGACGGCACGCCGCCACCCCAGGCGCAGCCCCGCGATGTCACCGAGGCGCTGTTCACGCCAGGGGAGGAGGACCTCGAGGTGGTCGTCGAGACCGACCGAGCCGGAGCCTGGATCGTCGACTACTACCCCGTGGACCGCGTCGACGACCTGGGCGAGGGGCGCCGCCGGGTGACCCTGCACGTGTCCGATCCCGCCCTCGTGCGGCGGCTGGCGTGGCGCATGGGTGGGCACGTGCGGGTGGTCTCACCCGTTGACCTGGCAGCGAGCGTGGCCTCCGGTGCACAGGAGGCGCTGAGCGCGTACACAGCGGTTCGGTCCGGGGTCGACGCGTAGACTCGTTCGGGACGGCGGAACGGTCGCCGGAAACCATTGACGGAAGGCAGCATCGTGGGACGTGGCCTGATCGAGCCTTGGCACATCCTCTTACTGGTGGTGGTCGTGGCTCTGTTGTTCGGGTGGAAGAAGCTGCCCGACATCTCGCGGAGCGTCGGCCGCTCTATGCGCATCTTCAAGTCCGAGGTGACGGAGATGAAGAACGACGGCAAGGAGCCGCGGCCCAGCGCCGCGGCCAAGGACACCGTCTCCGGTGATGTCGTCCCGCCCCAGCCGGCCCAGCCCACACCGCAGCCGACTCGTCCGGCCGCTTCAGCCCCGCCCACCCCGGGCTACCAGCCGACTCCCAGCCCGCCGGTCGCGCAGGACTCCCCAGACCCGCTGGCCGAGCAGCAGCGTCACGAGAACCCGGCGCTCTGAGCGCCGCGTCCACGCCTCTCGCGTACGTCACGCGTACCTCACTGGTCAGGCACTGACGCATGGCCTTCCGGCGGCTCCGCAAGCAGCGGGACCCCGAGGGACGGATGTCCCTCGGTGACCACCTGCGGGAGCTGCGCAACCGCCTGACCATCGCGCTCATCGCCATCGTCGTCGGGGCGGGCATCGGCTGGTGGAAGTACGACGCGATCTTCCAGCGCCTGGAAGCGCCCATCCAGCAGGTGGCCGCCGAGCGAGGCACGGCACTCTCGACGCTGATCAACTTCTCCGGGATCACCGACGCGTTCTCGATACTCATCACGGTCGGGCTCTTCGTCGGGGTGGTGATCGCGTCGCCGGTCTGGCTGTACCAGATCTGGGCCTTCATCGTGCCGGGGCTCACGTCCCGTGAGAAGAAGACCGCGGTGCTGTTCATCGTGACGGCGGTGCCGCTGTTCCTCGCCGGCTGTGCCCTGGGGTACCTGACCCTGCCCAAGGCGGTTCACGCGCTGCTGGGGTTCACGCCCGAGGGCGCCACCAACATCCTCCCGGCGGACACCTACCTCAACTTCGTCCTCAAGTTCATTCTCGCGTTCGGGCTCGCCTTCCTCCTTCCGGTGTTCCTCGTCGGGCTGAATGCCGCCGGAGTGCTGCCCGCGCGCAGCATGCTCCGCGGCTGGCGGCCCGCGGTTTTCCTGATCTTCCTCTTCGCGGCGATCATGACCCCCTCGCCCGACCCGTGGTCGATGCTCTTCCTCGCGCTTCCCATGGTCGGCCTGTTCTTCGGCGCGGTCGGCGTCGGGGCCCTCCTCGACCGGCGCCGCGCCAAGCGCGACGTCTCGGTGGCCTGGCGCAACCTCCCCGACGACCAGGCCTCCCCGATCTAGTTCGTCCTCGCGGCCGGCAGCGGCCGGTAGCCTTCGCCCGTGCCCGGCGCCCTCCGCCTGCCGCGGGTCGGCTTGCTCGTCAACCCGACCGCCGGGCGCGGACGCGGGGCGACGTACGGCCGGCAGGCCATGGCGGTGCTTCGCGCCGCCGGTCACGACGTCCTCGACCTCTCCGGACCGGACGCGGCCACGGCGGCGCGGTTGGCCCGGGAGGCCGTCGACGCCGACCTGGTCGACGTCCTCACCGTCGTCGGCGGCGACGGCATGGTCCACCTCGGGGCGAACGTGTGCGCCGGCCGGCCGACCCCGCTGGCCGTCGTCGCGGCGGGAACCGGAAACGATAACGCCCGTGAGCTGGGTCTGCCCATCACGTCGCCGGAGGAGGCGGCCCTCTTGGTCAGCACCGGACGGACCCGCTCCGTCGACCTCGGCCGGTGCCTCACGAGCACCGGGCAGACCCGGTGGTGGATCGGTGTGCTCGGCGGCGGGTTCGACTCGGTCGTCAACGAGCGCGCGGCCCGGATGCCGTGGCCGCGCGGACCGATGCGCTACAACGTCGCCGTCGCCCGAGAGCTCCCGGTCTTCCGCCCGATTCCGTACGTCGTCACCGTCGACGGCCAGCGCCAGGTCACCGAGGCGATGCTCGTCGCGGTGGCCAACGGGCCGGCGTTCGGAGGAGGGATGCGCGTGGCGCCGGATGCCTCGTACCACGACGGCCTCCTCGACGTGGTCATCCTCCACCGGGTCTCCCGGACCGAGTTCGTCCGCGTCTTCCCGAGGGTCTTCAAGGGCACCCACGTCAGCCATCCCCGCGTCGAGATCCGGCAGGGCCGCCGGGTGCGGCTCGAGGCGGCCGGCATCGTCACGCAGGCCGACGGCGAGCGGTTCGAGCCACTGCCGCTCGACCTGGAGGTCGTCCCGGAGGCGCTCTCCCTCGTGTCATAGCGTGGGAGCCATGGCCGCGGATGAACTGCGCGCGTTCACCGCGTCGCTCGGCTTCCCGCTCGATCCGTTCCAGGTCGACGGGTGCCAGGCGCTCGAGGCCGGCCACGGGGTCCTCGTCGCCGCCCCGACCGGCGCCGGCAAGACCGTCGTCGGCGAGTTCGCCGTCCACCTCGCGCTCGCCACCGGGCGCAAGGCGTTCTACACGACGCCGATCAAGGCCCTCTCGAACCAGAAGTACGCCGACCTCGTGCGCCGCTACGGCGCGGCACGAGTCGGCCTGCTGACGGGCGACTCGTCGGTCAACGGGGAGGCGCCGGTGGTGGTCATGACCACCGAGGTGCTCCGCAACATGATGTATGCCGGTTCGCCCACCTTGGCCGGGCTGGGCTACGTCGTCATGGACGAGGTCCA
>DATLQE010000472.1:0-5966 GCA_035535335.1 Lapillicoccus sp.
GTTCTCCTTGTTGGGCTGATGGCGGGTGCGATAGACCCGTTCCATCCGTGCGTCGCACCGGTCAGGAGTCCTCATGGTCGCGTTCATGCCCACGGCCGACTTCGACGGTCAGCTCGGCCGCAGCCTCACAGCCGCAATGCGTGGCAGCGCCGACCTGGGCGAGGTCTTCGCGGTCGTCGAGCGCATCGTCGCGGGCGACGTCGACTCCTGGGCTCGTGAGTGGGCCGCGACGGCGCAGAGCGTCCACGCCGAGGCCGACCGAGCCCGTCAGGCCGGGGATGTGGTCGATGCCCGACGCGCATACCTGCGCGCCTCGGAGTACTACCGGCAGTCCTTCTTCTTCGCTCGCACCAGACTCGACGACCCGGTCCTGACGTCGAGCTACGCCAGCCACGTCGAGACGTTCCAGGCGGCGGTGCCGCTGCTGCCGTACGCCACGACGCCCGTGGAGCTGGACCAGGGCGGAGTCCGGGTGCACGGCTACCTCTTCCGTCCGGATGACAGTGGTCGCCCCAGGCCGACGGTCCTGGCCCCGGCCGGGTACGACTCCACCGCGGAGTCAGGGTTTCCGTCCACCGCGGTGAGCGCACTCGAGCGAGGGTTCAATTGCCTGGTCTTCGAGGGACCCGGTCAAGGTGGTGTGCTCTACACCGACCACCAGGTCATGAGACCGGACTACGAGGTCGTGGTCTCTCCGGTCGTCGACTGGTTGGTCACGCAGGGCGGGGTCGACCCGGCTGCACTGGTGCTCTTCGGGCGCAGCTTCGCCGGCTACCTCGCGCCGCGCGCCGCGGCGGTCGACCACCGGTTCGCCGCGCTGGTATGCGATCCGGCGCAGTTCGACTTCGGCGCCGCCATTCGCGCTCGCATGGGAGAGGACACGTGGCGCCGCCTGGAGGAACACGATCCCACGCTCGAGGCTGACCTCACGTCGATGATGATGAGGGACCCGATCGCCGCCAACGGTCAGCAGTGGCGGATGACCGCGCACGGCTTGACCGCCTTGAGTGACTACCTGCGCGAGCTGTCCCGCTACTCCGTCGCCGACCTGGCCGGTCAGATCACCTGCCCGACCCTGGCGCTGGCCGGGGAGGACGACTTCGCCGGCACCGGCCAGCTGCAGATCTTCGCCGAGGCCCTGACGGCGCCGGTCATGACGCATACGTTCACCAAGGCCGAGGGTGCGGGCGGCCACTGTGAGGGCCTAGGTCAGGATCGTCTCGACCAGTACGTCTACGGCTGGCTTCGCGAGCAGCTGCCGTCGGACCCAGGGGTCCATCACGGTCATGAGCGGACGACCACGTGACGGGGGCCGCTCCCAGCCGGTCCGAGAACTCCCCTCGCCAGCTGTGGCTGACGCTGGCGGCGATGACGCTGGCCGGCAGCATGATCCTCGTCGACCAGACCGCCGTGCCGATGGCCATCGCCGAGATCATGGACGACCTCAACGGTCCGCTCGCGCAGACCCGCCGCCGGACTGAGATCCCTTACGCAACTGCCTTGTTAACCGGAAAGGAAGCACCATGGACCTCCGTCTCGAGCTCGTCGTGATCCCTGTCTCCGACGTCGACCGCGCCAAGGCGTTCTACGTGGACCAGTTCGGATTTCACGCCGACCACGACCACGTCGTGACGCCGGAGCTGCGGTTCGTCCAGCTCACGCCTCCGGGCTCTGCCTGCTCGATCGCCTTTGGGATCGGCCTCACCGACACTGCACCCGGCTCGGTGAAGGGTCTTCAGGTCGTGACCACCGACATCGAGGACACTCAGCGCCAGCTGCGTGAACGCGGCCTCGACCCTGGCGAGATCGAGAACCAAGCGTGGGGCCGGTTCCTCCACATCGAAGACCCGGACGGCAACCACTGGGCCATCCAGCAGATCGTCCGCGCCGGCGCCTGAGGCGTCAGCGGCTCGGCTGGCGAGGTTCAGCCGGCCTGCACGTCGCCTCGGCACCCGTTCTCAGCGCTACCCCGAGACTCGATGAACTCCTTGAAGCGCTTGGTGTCCGCGCGCACCCGGTGGTCGTCCACGCCGACGACCGAGCCAACCTTCTCGAGCGTGGATTCATCACATACGGTCGCCCGGCTCGCCTCACGGGGCCCGTGACACACTGACGCCCGTGGACGCTGAGGGCACCCGTGGATGACGCGATCCGCACCGCCCTTCACCACAGCCAGGTCATCGACCTGACGACGACCGGCCGCCGAACCGGCCGGCACCGGCGGATCGAGGTCTTCCTGCACGACAACGACGGTTTGTTGTTCGTCACCGGTATGCCACGAGCCGACCGGACGCGGGACTGGATCCACAACATCACGACCGACCCCCGAGTCGTCGTCCACCTCAAGCACCGGGTCGTCGCAGACCTCCCTGCTACCGCCCGAGTGGTCACCGATCCCGATGAGCGCCGGCCGCTGATCGAGGCCGCCGCCGAGCGCTGGCGGCGGACCGACGTCGAGAACATGCTCGAGCACAGCCCGCTCATCGTGCTCAGCGTCGACGGTGACTCCCTGGATCGTCCCGCCGACCCCTAGAGCACCAACGGTGGTCGCCTCGCTCAGATACTCAGTTGAGGCACGCCAAGGCGCTAGCCGGCGGCGCCGCCTCCGCCGGTGTTCTCCCGGTCGGCGTCGACGTCGGCTGCGCCGGTGGTCTCGCCGTCGTCGCTGGCCATCTCGGCCTGGCCACGCTTGAGGAAGTCCTCCGTCGACGGCTCGTCCGCGCCGCCGTCACCCGAGGCGCGGTCGATGTCGGCCTGGACATCGGCGTCACCGACCGGAACTCCCTCGTCGGTGCTCAGATCCGTGGTCTCGTCGCGTGCGTCCGACATCTCAGCTCTCCTCCGGTGACGTGCCCAACAGGGATGCCAGTCCAGTACCCCATGAGCCGTCGCGTCAAGCCGGGCACGTGTCAAACCGCCCGATGGGGGGTAGGTGCCGGCCATGAGCGACGACGAGCCAGACCTGGACCAAGCTGCCACGGCCGACGAGGAGGCGCCCCTCGCCACCCCCCAGTTCCAGCGCTCCGCGGTGCCGTCCGAGCCGGACGAGCCGCCGAGGACGGCCGAGGAGTCGCGCGCCAAGGCGGACCCGGACAGCGGTCTTGGCCCTGGCGACCGTCCTGGGGCTGAGGGTGACGAGTTCACCGACCCCGGCGCCCAGCCGCCTCCGTGACCTGGCGTTCGACTGAAACCGGCGTCGCCGGAAGCGGCGACGGGGCGTCTGGGTGCCGATGCGAGGGCATGTCCTCGACCGCATCGGGTAACCCCATGACCGCCGGTGTCGCACGGGCACCCCCACACGCGAAGGAGACACCATGGCCACGGGTGAAACAGGATTCGACGACGTGACGTTCGACCTCATCTCGGTGCAGTACCACTCCCTCAAAGCCGGCCACGACTACGGCCAGTACGTGCGCGATGCCCGCAACGCCGGCAAGGACGACATCGCCCAGTTCTTCGAGCGCGTCATGGCCGAGGACTCCGACCGGGCCAAGCAGTGCCATCAATTCCTCAAAGAGCTGGGCGGCATCGACAACACCCAGCCGCAGTCCGCCGGCGCCAGCTGACGCCGTCGAGACCATCGACCGGCCCTACCCGCTGACGCAGCGGAGCAGGGCCGGCTGTGTCGATGAGCGGGTTCCCCTACTCCGGGTTCTCGGCCATCCCTGGCGCCTCGCCGTGGCCAGGCATCGCCGGGGTCATCCCGTGCGGTGTCGCCTGGTCGGACCACCGCAGCAGCGCGCCCACGCCGTCCCGCAGCTCCACCTGATGCGGGTCGACCAGCGTCACTCCCGCCCGCGTGCGTACCGCCGCCCAGACGAGTGCGGCGTCGGCCGGCACGCTCGCGCCGTCGACGATCACCGTTGACTCGGAGCCGAGATCGTCGACCAGGAGCACTTCGTCAGCCTGGCCGCGATCCAGGACCTCGAGCACTTCCTCACGTCCGTCGACGGCATCCTGCTGCCGGTTGAGCTGTTCGCGGAACCGGTCCACCAGCGCCGCCTCGCGAGCGGCGCGGTGAGCGGCCAGCGCCGCGGCAACCGCCTCGTCCTCCGCGGTCTGTGACGTCCCGGCGGCTCGGCCCCCGGTGTCCAGCCGCACCAGACGCTCGGCCAGCTCCGGCACGGAATACCGTTCGAGCAGCCCGGCGGCGCGCACGTCGCCCATGACGAGGACGACCTCCGGATGCTGAGCCCGGACCAACCGCACTAGCGCGTCGGCCACCGCCTCGGCGTTCCGTTCCCACGAGTCCTCCACGCGCATCTGGAACCGTCGCTGGGACCATCCCCCGGCCGGCACCTTGTGCACGACGTCGTGGCCGCCCTCGACAACCTCGTGGACGTTGTCGGGCGTATGCGTCGGCTCGGCTCCTCCGGCCAGGTCGATGTCCGCTCCGGTCCGGTCGATACGCACCACCGCGTGCCGGACCAAACCAGCCAGTCCGCGGACAGCGGAGATCAACTGAGGTACCGGCCCCCACGTGCCGTCGTCGCGCACCGGGCGGCCGGGCACCAACGCGTCCTGCAGCGTGTCCGGGCTGGTCCCCACCACCACGCTGGTCCACTCCCCGCCCCGGCCGGTCTCGGACCGAGCACGCTCGCCGATTGCGTCGACGAGGTCGTCCGGGGCACCGAGACCGGTCAGCGTGTCCGCGACAGCCCGCCAACGCCGGTCCACGTCGTCCTCGGCTGCTCGGTCCACCCGGCTGACGTCCAAGGTGACACTCGCGAACGGCGGAGCCGCGTCCGCCAGCGCGCGGAACGTCTCGAGATGCATGCGGTGACCTCCTCGCGTCATGCCGTGTTTGCCTTTCCGGTCCCTACCCGTGCTCGACGCGGTCATGCACGAGATCCAGGGTCGCCCGCACCTCCGCGTCGGTGAGCTGGGTGAAGTCCCGGTACCAGTTGCTGACCGCCCCGAACGGGTCCGGCACCGCCAGGCTCAGGACCTCGTCCGCGTCCGCGCACGCCTGCTGCGCCGCATACCGTGAACAGACCGGCGTCGCGACAACGACCCGCCAGGGCGCCGCACGACAATGCCGCAGCCAGCTCAGCGTCGCCCGAACCGTCACCCCGGTCGCGATGCCGTCGTCGACGACGACCACCTCTCGGCCGGCGAGCCGAGGGAGGGGACGGCCGGAGCGGTAACGGTCGATCCGGCGGCGCACCTCCTCCCGCACCCGTTCGACGCCGAGATCGTCCTCGGGATGGAGGCCGTAGCTCCTCAGTCCGTCGCGGTCCCATAACGGCGGGCCGTCCTCGGCCACCGCTCCGATGCCCATCTCCGGATGTCCCGGCCGCGACACCTTGACGGCCACGACGACCTCGAGAGTGGTGTCGAGCGCAGTCGCCACGGGCGCGGCCACGGGCACCCCGCCCCGGGGCAGGGCCAAGACCACTACCGGCGCCCTGGCCCCTCCTGCCCGGTGCCGCTGGGCCAGGCGCTCACCGAGAGCCCGGCCGGCGTCGTCTCGGTCGACGAAGAGCGGCTCGGGCACGGGCGCACCTCCTTCCGCTCGTCGACAGGAGCTCTCGGCGACAGGGGTCTCCTCTGCGAGTTTCCGGTATGCGTCTCCGGCATGCCAGCCAGTGGCCGGTACTACGGTTCGCTGGTGACGTCCCACCAGGTGCTGACCACCCTGTCCGAGGAGTTCTGGGCCGGCCATCTGGCCGCCGAGCCGACCGAGGCCCACCTCTTGGGGTACTACCCTCGGACGGGACGGTTCGAGGACGCCTCACGGGCCGCGGAGGACCGCGAGATCGCCCGCCTGCGTGATGTCGCCAAGCGAGCGGAAGAGATCGACGTCACGGAGCTCGACGAGCAGGAGCGCACGACGCGGGCGGTGTTGTCCAGCCAGGCCACTACCCGCGCCGACCTGCTCGAGACGCGGCTCGCCGAGGTGTCGGTGAACCCGATCTTCGGCCCTCAGGACGCCTTGCCGTTGATCCTCGGCATGCTCCGGCTGC
>DATLQE010000473.1:0-2524 GCA_035535335.1 Lapillicoccus sp.
GGCGTTCGCCTCTTCTCGAGGTCGGCGACCAGGGGGTCGAGGCCTGGCGCCGTCTGAGTCCGCCGGACGGCTGAGGGGCGAAGAGTGCTCGCTGCCGCCTCAGCCCTCGGCGGGAATCTGGAGGACCTGGCCGACGTGCACATCGCTGGAGCTGAGCCCGTTGGCGAGCTGGATCCAGGCGACGCCGTCGCGGACCGGGGCGTCGGGGAATTCACGAGCCGCGATGGCCGACAGCGTCTGACCGGCCTCCACGGTCACGGTGTGCTGCAGTGCCGTCGCTCCGGCTGCGGTGCTGACGAGCGTCCACGCCAGAACTGTCGTCGCCGCGAGCAAAAACGCCGTGCGGGCCAGGCGACCGCGTCGGTTGAGCCGGATCAGGCTGACCGGCGGCTCGACGTCAAGACCGGTGGGAACGAGTCGCAGCCTCGGCCGTGACGGTTCCGTCGGCGGGTACGGCCGGGCGAGAGGGTCGGGCTCGATGTGCAGGGCGAGCGCTGCGCTCATGGGGGCCTCCACGGGGGTCACGCGATCCAGTTGATCCGGCTGACGGTCGAACCTGTGTACGAACCGCTGTCTGAGCCATTATTAGCACGGATGTTCGACGAGGGAAAGACACGCCTCGAACACATGTTTGGTACAGGCGTTCGAGAGTCGTAGTCTGTGGCCATGCGAGAAGTGCAGCATCCGGCGCTGACAGGCCACCTGACCTGCGCGGATGCGACCAGGCATGGGGGGCGCAACGCACCGGCAGGCTCGACGCATACCGGCCGCGTGCCGGCGCAGATCAGATAACCGCACATCAACCGCACGGGCAGGTCCGACGAAGGAGTGGTGACGATGGCCGAGGTCCGCGAGATGCCCGAACGGGATCCCGACGGCGGACTGGGGACCGCGCTGACGGTCCGGCAGCGGCGGGTTCTCGAGGTGATCCGCAACTCGGTCGACCGCCGGGGCTACCCACCCAGCCTCCGCGAGATCGGCGAGTGGGTCGGCCTGACCAGCCCGAGCAGCGTGGCTCACCAGCTGGCGGCGCTGGAACGCAAGGGCTACATCCGCCGAGACCCCAACCGGCCACGCGCGATGGAGATCGTCTCTCCCGACACCGACCCGCAGGCCCGTGGCTACCGCTCCGGCGACTCCCGAGCCAGCGAGATCCTGGAGGGGGTGTACGACGAGACCGGTTCCGGCGATGCCCGGCCCGAGCCCTCCTACGTCCCGATGGTCGGCCGGATCGCGGCGGGCGGCCCGATCCTCGCGGAGGAGGTCGTGGAAGACGTCTTCCCGCTGCCTCGGCAGCTCGTCGGTGAGGGCTCGCTATTCCTTCTCAAGGTGGCCGGTGACTCGATGGTCGACGCGGCGATCTGCGACGGCGACTGGGTCGTCGTGCGCCAGCAGCCGACGGCCGACAACGGCGACATCGTCGCGGCCCTGCTCGACAACGAGGCGACCGTGAAGACGTTCAAGCGCCGCGACGGGCACGTGTGGCTGATGCCGCACAACCCCGACTACTCGCCGATCGACGGCGACCACGCGACGATCCTCGGCAAGGTGACGGCGGTGCTGCGGCGGGTCTGATCCTCAGGCCGGGAGCGCCCAGGCGTCGTCTCGGATGATCGGCACGGCGGTCCCGTCCGCGAGGATCCCGTCGACGTCCACGCCGGGCCCGCCGATGACGACGTCAGTGTGCACGGGGGCCATGTTGAGACCGGCGTCCGCCCGCTGGGCGGGGGTCATGGTGAGGCCATCCTTGAGGCAGTCCGGGAACCCCATCCCCCACGCGACATGGCAGCCGGTGTTCTCGTCGTAGAGCGTGTCGTGGAAGACGACACCGGCCTGGCGGACCCGGGACGACCCCTCGACCAACGACACCTCACCGAGATGTCGCGCGCCGTCGTCCGAGTCGAGCTCGGCGAGGACCGCGTCGAGCCCGCGGCTGGCGGTGGCGTCGACGATGCGGCCGTTTTCCAGCGTCACGACCAGGTCCTCGACCACCGTCTGGGCGGCTTGCATCACCAACGGCCGCGTCAGGCGCATGACCCCGTCGGCCCGCCGACGGTCGGGGCTGGTGAAGACCTCTTCGGTGGGCAGGTTCGGAACGAAGGGAACGGCTCCGTCGCGCTGGGTTGCTCCCCCGATCCACCGGTGCCGCGGGTCGAGCCCGACCGTGAGATCCGTACCGCCGCCCACGTAGTGCACGGCGTCGAAGCCGCGCGCCGTCAGGGCGGCGGCCCGGGACTGGAGCAGCGCCGCATGCTGCCACCAGGACCCGACCAGATCCTCCTCGTCGAGCCGCAGAGCCGTGGCCACGGCGTCCCACAACCGGTCGAGGTCCGGTTCGCCGAAGATCTGCGTCGCCCAACCGGGGTTGGGTGCCGCGACGATGGTCCAGGCGACGCCACCCTCGAGCACCACCTTCTGCGTCAGCGCGGTGAGCTCCTTGTCCTTGGCGGTGACCCGCCGCGCGTCCAGACCATGGAAGAGGTCGGGCTCCGGAGTGCCGGTGAGCTGGATGAAAGCGGCCTGC